>NZ_JAVHUX010000049.1:0-22316 GCF_030954545.1 Serratia sp. MF1(2023)
GTTGGTAGAGCACGACCTTGCCAAGGTCGGGGTCGCGAGTTCGAGTCTCGTTTCCCGCTCCAAATTCAACAATGTCGCGATGCGGCATGATGAATAAATAAAGCAGTATCAAGCAGTACCTATGCGACGCGGGAATAGCTCAGTTGGTAGAGCGCAACCTTGCCAAGGTTGAGGTCGCGAGTTCGAGCCTCGTTTCCCGCTCCAAAAATTCAAAGGTCACGCCAGTGTTTGGTGGCCGGATGCCAAAAGCATCTCAATGCGGGAATAGCTCAGTTGGTAGAGCACGACCTTGCCAAGGTCGGGGTCGCGAGTTCGAGTCTCGTTTCCCGCTCCAATTTTCTCTTCGTTTCAAACTCAAATCCAACGCCTTATCCGGCGCGGGTTTTTGTCCCGTTTTACACGCCTGGTAAAAATGTTGTGAACAGAGTTATCCACAGCCTCTGCACATAAACTCGCCTGCCTGAAAAATCAACGTCATACAAATTAAATATTTATCTATTTGATTTATAAGTTTATTTATTTATCCCAAAACGTTATGCCGATCACTTGCTCTTTTTGTTGCAGTTGAAAGACAACGTGTTTTTATTTTTATGCACAAATCCACAGAGTGAGTCTTCCGGCGCTACGTCCGAATGGCGCACGCCGTCAGGCATCCCTTGGCAAACCTTTTTCCACAGCCCGTATCAGCCGTTTTTTCTGCGCCGTTTGCACCTCGATGCCCTGCGCTTCGCGGCGGGCGAGCTGTTGCGCCAGCGCCCAGTGGATATGTTCGTCCAGCATGGCGTTCTGGCCCAAACGGGTGCGCAGTGCGAGCACGATGCCGTCCTCGTAGGGCGCATTGCCCAGCGCCACGGCGATATTGCGCAGCCAGCGCAGGTGACCGATGCGGCGTATCGCCGAGCCTTCGGTGATGCGCAGGAATTTTTCCTCCGTCCAGTTGAACAGATCGATCAACTGCGGCGCATGCAGCGCAGCGCGCGGGCTGAAATCGTCTTCGTCGGTAAGCTGCGAAAAGCGGTTCCACGGGCAGATCAGCTGGCAGTCGTCGCAGCCGTAGATGCGGTTGCCGAGCAGCGGGCGGAACTCCTCCGGGATCGCGCCTTCCAGCTCGATGGTCAGGTAGGAGATGCAGCGCCGGGCGTCTACGGTATAGGGGGCGACGATGGCGCCGGTCGGGCAGGTGGTGATGCAGGCGACGCAGCGGCCGCACTGCTCTTCCTGCGGCTGGTCTACCGGCAGCGGCAGATCGATCAGCAATTCGCCGAGGAAAAACCACGACCCGGCTTCACGGTTGAGAATTAGTGAGTGTTTACCAACCCAGCCGATGCCCGCCTTGGCGGCCAGCGCGCGTTCCATCACCGGCGCAGAATCGACAAAGGGGCGGAAATTCAACTCGCCGCAGTAGGCCTGGATCTGATCGCCCAACTTTTTCAGGCGCTGGCGCAACAGCTTGTGATAGTCGCGCCCCAGCGCATAGCGGCTGACGTAGCCCAGCTGCGGATTTTGCAAGGTGCTGGCAAATGCCGCCTTGGCCGGCAGGTAGTTCATGCGTACGCTGATCACTCGCAGCGTGCCCGGCAACAGTTCGTGAGGGCGTGCGCGCAGCATGCCGTGGCGCGCCATCCATTCCATTTCGCCGTGGTACTGTTTGTCGAGCCAGGCCTGCAGCTTCGGCTCTTCAAGGCTCAAATCGGTATCGCAGATGCCAACCTGCTGGAATCCTAGCGATTGCCCCCATTGCTTGATATGTTGGGCGAGTTGATGGAGATCGAGGGGGTGCGTCATGACGGGCCACAGTGAAAAAGCATACGCTGACAGTTTACCACACTCTGTCTGGCCTGCGGATTGGATCCGTCGCTCGGAACCCGCAGCGGCGGCCTCGCTCGGTATTTCTCTTTACGATTTGATGCAGCGCGCCGGTCAGGCGGCCTACGCGCTGGCGCGCAACGCGTATCCCTCCCGCGACCACTGGCTGGTGCTGTGCGGCCACGGCAACAACGGCGGCGACGGCTATGTGGTGGCGCGCCTGGCGAAGGCGGCGGGCGTGCAGGTGACGCTGATCGCCTGCGACGGCGCACGGCCTTTGCCACCGGAAGCCGCAGCGGCCCGCGAGGCCTGGCAAGCCGCAGGCGGCGACATTCTGCCGGCGAGCAGCCGCTGGCCGGCGTCTGTTTCTCTCATCATCGACGGTCTGTTAGGTACCGGCCTGGGCAGCGCGCCGCGTGCGCCCTACGACGCGCTGATCGAGGCCGCCAACCGCCATTCGGCACCGGTGGTGGCGCTCGATATTCCGTCCGGCCTGCTGGCGGAGAGCGGCGCGGCGCCGGGCGCGGTCGTGCGTGCCGCGCACACCGTCACGTTCATCGGCCTCAAACCGGGGTTGCTGACCGGCCAGGCGCGCGACTGGGTCGGGCAACTTCATCAGAATGCGCTAGGCTTATCGGGTTGGTTGGCGAAGCAACCGGAGCAGATTCAGCGGCTTACCGCCGAGGTGTTGCCGCGTTGGCTGCATCCGCGCCGTCCCTGCGCCCATAAGGGCGAGCATGGCCGCCTGCTGTTGGTGGGCGGCGATCGCGGGTTCGGCGGCGCCATTCGCATGGCGGCAGAGGCGGCGCTGCGCAGCGGGGCTGGATTGGTGCGAGTGCTTACTCACATAGAGCATGTCGCGCCGCTGTTGGCGGCCCGGCCTGAGCTGATGGCGCAGGCGCTGGACGAGGCGACGCTGCGGCAGGCGATGCAATGGGCGGATGTGCTGGTGATTGGCCCGGGTCTGGGCCAGGCTGAGTGGGGCAAAAACGCCTTGAACGTGCTGCAAACCAGCGATAAACCGGCCTTGTGGGACGCCGATGCGCTGAACTTGCTGGCATTAAATCCCGAGAAACGGCAGAATCGCGTGATGACTCCGCATCCTGGAGAGGCGGCGCGGCTATTGAGCTGCAGCACTGCCGACATCGAGAGTGATCGCTTACTTGCCGTGCGCAAGCTGACGGCGCGCTACGGTGGCGTGGCGGTGCTGAAAGGCGCCGGTACGCTGATCGCCGATGAGCAGGGGCAGATGGCGATCGCCGACGTCGGCAACGCCGGCATGGCCTCCGGCGGCATGGGCGATGTGCTGTCGGGCATCATCGGCGGTTTGCTGGCGCAAAAGCTCTCGCTGTATGATGCCGCCTGTGCGGGCTGCGTCGTACACGGCGCGGCCGGCGATCGCGTAGCGGAAAGACAAGGAACAAGAGGCATGTTGGCGACCGATTTACTGCCGGACATCCTTCATTTCGTTAACCCTGAGTGGGCAAAATAGACTTTATCGAATGAAAGAACTCGTTTTACCTCTGCCGGACGAGGCAGCGACTGTCGCTTTGGGCACCACTTTGGCCCAGGCCTGCGATCGCGCCAGCGTCATCTATCTCTACGGCGACCTGGGCGCCGGTAAAACCACCTTCAGCCGTGGTTTCCTGCAGGCGTTAGGGCATCAGGGCAACGTCAAAAGCCCGACCTACACGCTGGTGGAACCCTATGCCTTGCAGCCGCTGGCGGTGTATCACTTCGATCTGTATCGCCTGGCCGATCCGGAAGAGCTTGAATTCATGGGCATTCGCGATTACTTCGCGCAAGACGCCATCTGCCTGGTCGAATGGCCGCAGCAGGGCACCGGCGTGCTGCCGGAGCCGGATCTGGCGCTGCATCTTAGCTATCAGGGCGAGGGGCGAGAGGCGAAGATCGAGGCGATTTCCGCATACGGCAGCCAGCTGTTAGACCGCATTCATGGATCACAGGGATGATGCTGCAATGACGCACGTGTTGAAAAAATTTGCGGTCATCATGCTGATCGCCGTGCTGGGGCCGCTCGGCGCGCTGAACGCGCTGGCGGCGTCCTCGCTGTCCGATATCAAAGTGTCCAACGCCCAACGCGAAGCGACGGTGTCGGTGAGCTTCAATGGCCCGCCGGACTATGCGTTTTTCCCGCTGCACGGCCCGGAACGCGTGGTGCTGGACGTTAACCAGAAGGGCAAGGTCGGCGGTCTTCCGCTCAATTTCAGCGGGCAAAACCTGGTGAAAAGCATTCGTTCCAGCGCGCCGAAAGACGCGCAGAGCGTGCGCCTGGTGTTTGATCTGACCCAGCGCGCCAAAACCCGCGTCGCCACCCGCCAGAACGGCGGCGTGCATACCGTGGTGTTCACCATTACGGCCGAAGGCGGCGCCAATACCGTGGTGCGTAAAGCGCCGGTGCAAACGCCTGCGCCGGTTGCGGTCAATCCACCGCCGCGTCAGGCGCCGGTCACGGTCAGCCAGCCACCGCGCCAGGCGCCGGTCGCGGTGCGTGAAGCGCCGGAGCCGCCGCTGCGCAAAGCGCCGACAGGATCGAATCCCTTCACCAATAAACAGACCGTGGTCGCAGGCACCGCCACAGAGGTCACGCCGCGCAGCAGCCGCGTTTCCGCCGGTTCCGGCGATCGGGTGGTGGTAGCGATCGACGCCGGCCACGGCGGCCAGGATCCGGGCGCCATTGGCCCGAGCGGGCTGAAAGAAAAGAATGTCACCATCGCCATCGCGCGCCGCCTGCAGGCGATGCTGGACGCCGATCCGCAGTTCAAACCGGTGCTGACCCGTACCGGCGACTATTTCATCTCGGTGATGGGGCGCTCCGACGTGGCGCGTAAACAGGGCGCCAACGTGCTGGTCTCCATCCACGCCGACGCCGCGCCAAACCGCAGCGCCAGCGGGGCCTCCGTCTGGGTGCTGTCCAATCGCCGCGCCAACAGCGAAATGGCCGGCTGGCTCGAACAGCATGAGAAACAGTCCGAGCTGCTCGGCGGCGCCGGCGATCTGCTGGCCAACAGCCAGGCTGACCCTTACCTGAGCCAGGCAGTGCTGGATCTGCAGTTCGGCCATTCGCAGCGCGTGGGATACGACGTGGCGGTGAAAGTGCTGCAGCAGCTGCAGAGCGTCGGATCGTTGCATAAACGCCGGCCGGAACACGCCAGCCTGGGCGTGCTGCGTTCACCGGATATTCCCTCGCTGCTGGTGGAAACCGGATTTATCAGCAATAGCACGGAGGAGCGGCTGCTGGGCAGTAGCGCGTATCAGGAGAAGATTGCCAGAGCCATTCATAACGGCCTGCGCAGCTACTTCCTGGCGCATCCGCTGCAAGCCGACCCAAAGGTGGAAAACCGACCGCTGGACGTCGCAGCGGCGGTTAACACCTCAACACCAGACGTGCGCCAGCCTGAGCCTATCGTCAGCTCGGCCGGCGCGAGCCGCAGCGTAAGCGGCAAGACCCGGATCCACGTGGTGAAGCGGGCGGAAACGCTGTCCGGCATCGCCGACAGCTACGGCACCACCATGGCGGCGCTGCGTGATCTGAACAAACTGAAAAAAGACGGCGTGTGGGTAGGGCAACGTCTGAAGGTGCCGGCGGGGAAAGCCGCCGCCGTCACCACCACCGTCGCCAAGGCGAAAACGCCGGCGAAGAAAACGTCTAAACATAAAGTGGCCCGCGGGGATACGCTCTCCTCCATCGCTTCTCGCTACGGGGTCAGCGTCGGCGATCTGAAACGGGTCAATAATCTGAAGTCGGACGTCGCGCCGCTGGATCGGACGCTGACCATTCCGCAGGCCTAGCGCCATCGCTACAGGAGCCAGCATGCCTATCCAGGTGTTACCGCCGCAGCTTGCCAACCAGATTGCCGCCGGAGAGGTGGTTGAACGCCCCGCGTCGGTCGTCAAGGAACTGGTGGAAAACAGCCTGGACGCCGGCGCGACGCGCATCGATATCGATATTGAACGCGGCGGTGCCAAGCTGATCCGCATTCGCGACAACGGCTGCGGCATCGGCAAGGACGATCTGGCGTTGGCGCTGGCGCGGCACGCCACCAGTAAAATCAGCACGCTCGACGATCTGGAGGCTATCGTCAGCCTCGGTTTCCGCGGCGAAGCGCTGGCCAGTATCAGCTCGGTTTCCCGTTTGACCCTGACGTCGCGCACCGCCGAGCAAAGCGAGGCGTGGCAAGCCTATGCCGAAGGGCGCGAGCAGGCGGTGACCGTCAAACCCGCCGCGCACCCGGTCGGGAGCACGCTGGAAGCGCTGGATCTGTTTTACAATACGCCGGCGCGCCGCAAGTTCATGCGCACCGAAAAAACCGAATTCGGCCATATCGATGAAGTGGTGCGGCGCATTGCGCTGGCGCGTTTCGATGTGGCGATCAACCTCAGCCACAACGGCAAACTGATCCGCCAATACCGGGCGGCGAAAGAAGAGAGCCAGCACGAACGCCGTTTGGGCAGCATCTGCGGCCCGGCGTTTTTGCAGCATGCGCTGAACATCGACTGGCAGCACGGCGATTTGAGCATCCGCGGTTGGGTGGCGGATCCGGCCGGGGCGCGCCAGCTGGGTGAAATGCAGTATTGCTACGTCAACTGCCGCATGATGCGCGATCGCTTGATCAATCACGCTATTCGTCAGGCCTATCAGGATCAGCTGAAGGACGATCAGCAGCCCGCTTACGTGCTGTATCTGGAGGTCGATCCGCATCAGGTGGACGTCAATGTTCATCCCGCCAAGCACGAAGTGCGTTTCCATCAGGCGCGGCTGGTGCACGATTTTATCTACCAGGCGGTAACCACCGTGCTGCAGCAGGCCGGTCAGACGCCGCCGCTGCCGCTGGCGGAAACGCCTGACGAAGCGCCCGCGCCGGTCTGGCAGCCGGAGAACCGCGTCGCCGCCGGCGGCAACCATTTTTCTCAGCCTGCGCCGCGCCGTGAAACGCCGCCACCGGCCGGCACCGCCCGTGAGCGGGCGCCGCAGCCGGGTTGGCAAACGGCGGGCGGTTACCAGAAACGCGAAGGTGAGCTGTACGGTAAACTGATGCAGCCCGCCGCCGAGCCGCAGGCCGATGCCGCGCCGGAAGTTTCGAGCAAGCCGCCGCTGTTCCCGCCGGCGAAAGCCGCAGCGGAAACGCCGTTGGCGGGCGGCCAACACAGTTTTGGCCGGGTGTTGATGATCCATCCGCCGTGCTACGCGCTGATTGAGCAGCGCCAGCAGCCGGCGTTGCTCAATCTGGCGGTAGCCGAACGCTGGCTGCGCCAGGCGCAGCTCAACCCGCCGGCGGAAGGGCTGCGGCCGCAGCCGCTGCTGATCCCGATTAAGCTGACGTTGGAGAAGCGCGAAGCGGCGGCCATTGCGCGGCATCAGGCGCTGCTCGTGGCGATGGGGCTGGATCTGCAGACGGATCACGGCCGTGTGACGCTGCGCGCAGTGCCTTTACCATTACGCCAACAAAATTTACAAAAACTGATACCCGAACTGTTAGGCTATCTGGCCGAACATCAGGAGATGTCGCCCGCGGTGCTGGCCACCTGGCTCGCTCGCCGTCTTGGCAGCGAACATGAACAGTGGAACACCTCGCAAGCGATACAATTGTTGACCGACGTTGAACGACTTTGCCCGCAGCTGGTCAAATCGCCACCGAGCGGACTTTTACAACCCGTTGATTTACAGGCCGCACTGGCGGCCCTCAAGCATGACTGACACTGAAATGACACCACGTCCCCCGGCTATTTTCATCATGGGGCCGACCGCCTCGGGCAAGACCGCGCTGGCGATCGCGCTGCGCGAACGCCTGCCGGTGGAACTGATCAGCGTCGATTCCGCGCTGATTTACCGCGGCATGGATATCGGCACCGCCAAGCCGAGCGCCGAAGAATTGGCGCAGGCGCCGCATCGGCTGATCGATATCCGCGATCCCGCCGAAGCCTACTCGGCCGCGGAGTTTCGCGCCGACGCGCTGAAGGAGATGGCCGACATCACCGCCGCCGGGCGCATTCCGCTGCTGGTCGGCGGCACCATGTTGTATTTCAAGGCGTTGCTGGAAGGATTGTCGCCGCTGCCGTCCGCCGATCCCGCGGTGCGCGAGCGCATCGAACGGCAAGCGGCGGAGCAGGGCTGGGAGGCGTTGCATCGGCAGTTGCAGGCGATCGATCCAGTCGCGGCATTGAGAATTCATCCGAATGATCCGCAGAGACTGTCCAGAGCACTGGAAGTTTTTTTTATTTCGGGTAAAACTTTAACGGAACTGACTAAAATTTCGGGTGAATCGTTGCCGTATCAAGTTCACCAATTTGCGATAGCGCCGACCAGCCGTGAGTTGATCCATCAACGCATCGAGCTGCGGTACCATCAAATGTTGGCGGCGGGTTTTGAGACGGAAGCGCGTGCACTTTTCGCACGGGGTGATTTGCATACGGACTTGCCCTCCATTCGCTGTGTCGGTTACCGCCAGATGTGGTCATACTTGTCTGGTGAAATTAGTTACGATGAGATGGTTTATCGTGGTATTTGCGCAACACGTCAGTTGGCTAAACGCCAGATGACCTGGTTACGGGGTTGGGAGTCGGTCCATTGGTTGGACAGTGAAAAGCCGGGAGAGGCTTTGGACTCGGTGACACAGGTTGTTAGTGCATAGGTTGGGTGATTGTGTACAATTGCTGAGTATTCAGCGCGCAAATTTTTTACGTCGTTTATTTTAGAGCCGACAGGTTCTTAGTTACAAACAACAAGCAAATAAGGAAAAGATAGAATGGCTAAGGGGCAATCTTTGCAAGATTCGTTCCTGAACGCATTGCGTCGTGAACGTGTTCCGGTTTCTATTTATTTGGTGAATGGTATTAAGCTGCAAGGCCAGATTGAGTCTTTTGACCAGTTTGTCATCCTGTTGAAGAACACGGTTAGCCAGATGGTGTACAAGCACGCTATCTCTACCGTTGTCCCGTCTCGCCCGGTCTCGCATCACAGCAACAACCCGAGCGGCGGTTCAAGCAACTATCACCATGGCAACAATCCGTCTGCGCAGCAACAGCCGCAGCAGGAAAGCGATGACGCTGAATAAAGCGCGTTGCAAGTCAACCATGACGGGGAGCATAAGCAGCCGCGGGCTGTTTATGTCCCCCAAACTCACGGTGAGTGTCCGTTTGAGAGGTTGCACGCTTGTTTGACCGTTATGAAGCCGGTGAGCAGGCCGTACTGGTTCATATCTATTTCTCGCAAGACAAAGATACGGAAGACCTCAACGAGTTCGAATCGTTGGTTTCCTCAGCCGGTGTCGAAGCTTTGCAAGTGGTGACCGGTAGCCGCAAAGCCCCGCATCCGAAGTACTTTGTCGGCGAAGGAAAGGCCGAAGAAATTGCAGATGCGGTGAAAGCCAGCGGCGCGTCTGTTGTCCTGTTTGATCATTCCCTTTCCCCGGCGCAGGAAAGAAACCTCGAGCGCCTGTGCGAATGCCGGGTGATCGATCGCACCGGGCTGATTTTAGACATCTTCGCCCAGCGTGCCCGCACCCATGAAGGTAAGCTGCAGGTGGAGCTGGCGCAGTTGCGTCACATCGCCACGCGTCTGGTACGCGGCTGGACGCACCTGGAGCGGCAAAAAGGGGGGATTGGCCTGCGCGGGCCGGGGGAAACCCAGCTTGAGACCGACCGTCGCCTGTTGCGCGATCGCATCAGCTTGATTCTGCGCCGCCTGGAGCGGGTAGAAAAGCAGCGTGAACAAGGCCGACGCGCGCGGACCCGCGCCGATGTGCCGACCGTATCGCTGGTTGGCTACACCAACGCCGGCAAATCCACCCTGTTTAACCGAATAACGTCTGCCGAGGTGTATGCGGCGGACCAGCTATTTGCCACCCTGGATCCTACGTTGCGGCGCATTGACGTGCCGGACGTGGGGGATACCGTGTTGGCGGATACCGTAGGCTTTATCCGGCACCTGCCGCACGATCTGGTGGCCGCCTTCAAGGCGACGCTGCAGGAAACGCGCCAGGCATCTCTGCTGCTGCACGTCATCGATGCCGCAGATCCGCGCGTCGATGAGAACATCGAAGCGGTGAACACCGTGCTGGCGGAGATAGACTCGGATGAAATCCCTACACTGTTAGTGATGAACAAAATAGATATGCTGGACGATTTTGTGCCGCGTATCGACCGCAACGACGAAAACCTGCCGATCCGGGTGTGGCTGTC
Organism: Serratia sp. MF1(2023); assembly: GCF_030954545.1. NCBI lineage: Bacteria > Pseudomonadati > Pseudomonadota > Gammaproteobacteria > Enterobacterales > Yersiniaceae > Serratia > Serratia sp. MF1(2023). The sequence goes on from NZ_JAVHUX010000049.1 coordinate 10,009, forward strand.
CGCCGCCAGCGGAGAGGGTATTCCGTTGCTGTATCAGGCGTTGACGGAGCGCTTATCGGGGGAGATCGCGCATTACGAATTGCGCTTACCGCCACGGGCAGGCCGTCTTCGCAGCCGTTTTTACCAGCTTCAGGCGATTGAAAAAGAGTGGAACGAGGAGGACGGCAGCATTGGCGTGGTGGTGCGAATGCCGATCGTCGAATGGCGTCGTCTCTGCAAGCAAGAACAGGACCTGATTGACTTTATCGTATGATCATATCCTGTTACATTTATGCTTCGCGAAAGCCTGAAGTACCCAATCACAGAATATGGAGCTAAAACATGGCGTGGAATCAGCCCGGTAATAACGGACAGGACCGCGACCCGTGGGGGAGCAGCAATAACAATGGCGGCAACTCTGGCGGTAACAACAAAGGCGGTCGTGATCAAGGGCCACCTGATTTGGACGATATCTTCCGCAAACTGAGCAAGAAATTGAGCGGTTTCGGCGGGGGCAAAGGCTCCAACAGCAATAGCGGCGGCACCGGCACCTCTGGTCCGGGCTTCAGCGGCCGCATTATCGGTATCGCGGCGGTGGCCGTGGTGGTGATTTGGGCCGCCAGCGGCTTCTACACCATCAAGGAAGCCGAGCGCGGCGTCGTGACGCGTTTCGGCAAGTTCAGCCACCTGGTGCAGCCGGGCCTGAACTGGAAGCCGACCTTCATCGACGACGTGCGTCCGGTGAACGTGGAATCCGTGCGCGAGCTGGCGGCGTCCGGCGTGATGCTGACCTCCGATGAAAACGTGGTGCGCGTGGAAATGAACGTGCAGTACCGCGTGACCAACCCGGAAGCGTACCTGTTCAGCGTCGTCAATGCCGACGACAGCCTGAGCCAGGCGACCGACAGCGCCCTGCGCGGCGTGATCGGCAAATACTCGATGGACCGCATCCTGACCGAAGGCCGTACCGTGGTGCGTAACGATACGCAGCGCATGCTGGAAGAGACCATCCGTCCTTACAACATGGGCATCACGCTGCTGGACGTCAACTTCCAGGCGGCGCGTCCGCCGGAAGAGGTGAAGGCGTCGTTCGACGATGCGATCGCCGCGCGTGAAAACGAGCAGCAATACATCCGTGAAGCGGAAGCTTACGCCAACGAAGTTCAGCCGCGTGCGAACGGCCAGGCGCAGCGTCTGCTGGAAGACTCCAAGGCTTATAAGGACCGTACCGTCCTGGAAGCCCAGGGTGAGGTGGCGCGCTTTGCCAAGCTGTTGCCGGAATACAAGTCCGCACCGCAGATCACCCGCGAGCGCCTGTATATCGAAACCATGGAAAAAGTGCTGGGCCATACCCGTAAGGTGTTGGTGAGCGACAAAGGCAACAACCTGATGGTGCTGCCGCTGGATCAGATGCTGCGCGGCCAAGGCGCGGCGCCGGAGAGCGGCAACAAGGATACCAGCCTGATTCGCCTCAATCCGAATCCTGCGCCGGCTGCCAACAGCAGCGCCCCGCGCACCAGCGGCGGTTCGATTATGGATCAGCGCCGGGCGAATGCGCAGCGTGACGACACCACTCGCGTAGGGAGAGAGTAATCAATGCGTAAGTCTTTTGTAGTTATTGTCCTCGCGGTGCTGGTGGTGCTGTACGCTTCGCTGTTCGTGGTGCAGGAAGGCCAGCGCGGCATCGTGCTGCGCTTCGGCAAGGTTCTGCGCGACGGCGAAAACAAGCCGCTGGTGTATGCACCGGGTCTGCACCTCAAGATCCCGTTCATTGAGACCGTGAAGAACCTGGATGCGCGCATCCAGACCATGGACAACCAGGCCGATCGCTTCGTGACCAGCGAGAAGAAAGACCTGATCGTCGACTCCTATCTGAAGTGGCGCATCAGCGACTTCAGCCGTTACTACCTGGCGACCGGCGGCGGCGACGTCTCCCAGGCCGAAGTGCTGCTGAAACGCAAGTTCAGCGATCGTCTGCGTTCCGAAATCGGCCGCCTGGACGTGAAAGACATCGTGACCGACTCGCGCGGCAAGCTGATGTCCGACGTGCGTGACGCGCTGAACACCGGCACCGTGGGTGACGGCGAAGAAGTGGCGACCACCGAAGCCGATGACGCTATCGCCTCTGCGGCGGCGCGCGTTGAGCGGGAAACCACCGGCAAACAGCCGCAGGTTAACCCGAACAGCATGGCGGCGCTGGGCATCGAAGTGATCGACGTGCGTATCAAGCAGATCAACCTGCCGGCGGAAGTGTCCGACGCCATCTACCAGCGTATGCGCGCCGAGCGTGAAGCGGTAGCCCGTCGTCTGCGCTCGCAGGGCCAGGAAGAAGCCGAGAAGCTGCGCGCCAGCGCGGACTACGAAGTGACCCGTACCCTGGCGGAAGCCGAGCGTCAGGCGCGTATCACCCGCGGTGAAGGCGATGCCGAAGCGGCCAAGCTGTTTGCCAACGCGTTCAGCCAGGATCCGGACTTCTATGCCTTTATCCGCAGCCTGCGTGCCTATGAAGCCAGCTTCAAGGACAACCAGGACGTGCTGGTACTGAGCCCGGACAGCGATTTCTTCCGCTACATGAAGTCGCCTGATAGCCTGCGCAAGTAAGCGCGGCAGGCAATCTGATCGAGGGCCCGTTTACGCGGGCCCTTTCTCGTTTTTGGGGGATGCATGAACTCAACGATTTGGCTGGCGCTCGGGCTGGTTCTGGTGTTGGAAGGATTGGGGCCGATGCTGTTTCCGCAGGCCTGGCGCAAAATGATTGTGGCGATGTCGCAGTTGCCGGACGCGACGCTGCGGCGATTTGGCGGTGGAATAGTGGTTGCGGGCTGCGTGATCTACTACATGTTGAGCGGCCGCACGGGTCTTTAAAGTCTAGCCCAAAATTTATGCAATCGTATGCTAAAAGTGCTGAAAATCGAAAATTACGGTGGTAGAATCCATTTTTAAGCAATCGGTGATTTTGAAAAATGGGTAAGAACGTCGTCGTACTGGGCACCCAATGGGGTGACGAAGGTAAAGGCAAGGTTGTAGACCTGCTGACTGAACGGGCTCAATATGTTGTGCGCTACCAAGGTGGCCATAACGCTGGCCACACTCTGGTAATCAACGGTGAAAAAACCGTTCTTCATTTAATTCCTTCAGGTATTCTGCGTGAAAACGTCACCAGCATCATCGGCAACGGTGTTGTTCTGGCGCCGGACGCGTTGATGAAAGAAATGGGTGAACTCGAAGCGCGTGGCATCCCGGTACGCGAACGTCTGTTACTCTCTGAAGCTTGCCCGTTGATCCTGCCTTACCACGTTGCGTTGGATAACGCGCGTGAGAAAGCGCGCGGCGCAAAAGCGATCGGCACCACCGGTCGCGGCATCGGCCCGGCTTACGAAGATAAAGTCGCTCGTCGCGGTCTGCGCGTCAGCGATCTGTTCAACAAAGAAACCTTCGCCGTTAAGCTGAAAGAGATCGTCGATTACCACAACTTCCAGCTGGTCAACTACTACAAAGTTGAAGCCGTCGATTATCAGGCGACGCTGGACTACGTACTGTCTATCGCCGACATCCTGACCGCCATGGTGGTTGACGTTTCCGAACTGCTGGACGGCGCGCGCAAGCGTGGCGACCTGATCATGTTCGAAGGCGCTCAGGGCACCCTGCTGGATATCGACCACGGTACTTACCCGTACGTGACCTCTTCCAACACCACCGCCGGCGGCGTGGCTACCGGTTCCGGCATCGGCCCGCGTTATGTGGACTACGTGCTGGGCATCGTGAAAGCCTACTCCACGCGCGTGGGTGCAGGCCCGTTCCCAACCGAACTGTTCGATGAAACCGGCGAGTACCTGTGCAAGCAGGGTAACGAGTTCGGCGCCACCACCGGCCGTCGCCGTCGCACCGGCTGGCTGGACGCGGTAGCGGTACGTCGCGCGGTGCAGATCAACTCCCTGTCCGGCTTCTGCCTGACCAAACTGGACGTCCTGGACGGCCTGAAAGAAGTGAAGATCTGCGTGGGTTACCGCATGCCGGATGGCCGTGAAGTGGATACCACTCCGCTGGCGGCTGAAGGCTGGGAAGGTATCGAGCCTATCTACGAAACCATGCCGGGCTGGAGCGAAACCACCTTTGGCGTGAAAGAGCACAGCAAGCTGCCTCAGGCTGCGCTGAACTACATCAAGCGCATCGAAGAAGTGACCGGCGTACCGGTAGATATCATCTCTACCGGCCCGGATCGCAGCGAAACCATGATCCTGCGCGACCCGTTCGACGCATAATCAGGCTTTGCGGCATTAAACAAACCGGGCGCGTCCCGGTTTGTTTTTATCCTGACTCCCTCCGATTGCGGTTTCACGTCAAAAAATCCTTTCATAAACCCGCCTTAGGGCGCGGGATTCGCTAAATAATTAGCGACGAACTCTCCGGCTGGTTTATTATCCAATGAGTAATCTTTTGAATAGCGCCGAAAAGCGGCGTATCAGACGGGTAAAACGATACCCAGAGGTAAGATGTGCAGTTAACAAGTTTTACTGATTATGGCCTGCGGGCGTTGATCTACATGGCCTCGTTGCCGCAGGACAAGATGACCAGTATCTCGGAAGTGACCGAGGTTTACGGCGTGTCTCGCAACCATATGGTGAAGATCATCAATCAGTTGAGCCGGGTCGGTTTTGTCACGGCGGTGCGCGGCAAGCATGGCGGCATCCGTTTGGGCAAACCGGCCGAGAGCATTCGCCTCGGCGACGTGGTGCGGGCGCTGGAGCCGCTTGCGCTGGTTAACTGCAGCAGCGAGTTTTGCCACATCACCCCTGCCTGCCGACTGAAGCAGGTGCTCCAACAGGGCGTACAGAATTTCCTTGAAGAGCTGGATAAGCATACGTTGGCCGATATGGTCGAAGACAATCCGCCGCTCTACAAGCTATTGCTTGTCGAATAAAACGACGTTGAGAAGACAAGGCTCAACGTCATCCTGCTGATGACAACGGAGGAACCGCAATGTCACAAGATCCATTCCTGGAACGAGAAGCAGAAAAATACGAATCCCCCATCCCCAGTCGTGAATATATCCTGGCCCATTTGGCGAAACGTGAAACGCCGGCCAGCCGCGAAGAACTGGGCAACGAACTGGGCCTCAGCGGTGAAGAGCAGCTGGAAGCGCTGCGTCGCCGCCTGCGCGCCATGGAGCGTGATGGCCAGTTAGTGTTTACCCGCCGCCAGTGCTACGCGCTGCCGGAACGTCTGGATCTGCTGCGCGGCACGGTGATCGGCCACCGCGACGGCTACGGCTTCCTGCGCGTTGAAGGCAGCAAAGACGATCTGTACCTGTCTGCCGAACAGATGAAAATGGCGATCCACGGTGACGTGGTGCTGGCGCAGGCGCTGGGCGCGGATCGCAAAGGGCGCCGCGAAGCGCGCATCGTGCGCGTGCTGGTGCCGAAAACCAGCCAGATTGTCGGCCGCTTCTTCATGGACGCCGGCACCGGCTTCGTGGTGCCGGACGACAGCCGTCTGAGCTTCGATATTCTGATCCCGGCGGACAGCGTCAGCGGCGCGCGCATGGGCTTTATGGTGGTGGTGGAGCTGACTCAGCGCCCGACCCGCCGCACCAAGGCGGTCGGCAAGATCGTCGAGATCCTCGGCGACAAGATGGGCACCAGCATGGCGGTGGACATCGCGCTGCGCACCCATGAGATCCCGCATACCTGGCCGCCGCAGGTGGAAAAACAGGTGGCCGATCTCAGCGAGCAGGTGCCGGAAGCGGCCAAGAAGGGCCGCGTCGATCTGCGCAAGCTGCCGTTGGTCACCATCGACGGTGAAGACGCACGCGACTTTGATGACGCCGTGTACTGTGAGAAGAAACGCGGCGGCGGCTGGCGCCTGTGGGTGGCGATCGCCGACGTCAGTTACTACGTGCGCCCGCGCACCGCGCTGGACGACGAAGCGCGCAGCCGCGGCAACTCGGTGTACTTCCCGTCGCAGGTGATCCCGATGCTGCCGGAAGTGTTGTCCAACGGGCTGTGCTCCCTGAACCCGCAGGTCGATCGCCTGTGCATGGTGTGCGAGATGACCATCTCCGCCCAGGGGCGCCTGTCCACGGCCAAGTTTTACGAGGCGGTGATGAGCTCGCACGCTCGCCTGACCTACAACAAGGTGTGGCACATTCTGCAGGGCGATCAGGAGCTGCGCGAGCACTACCATCCGCTGGTCAAGCACCTGGAAGAGCTGCACGCGATGTATAAGGTGCTGGATAAGGCGCGCGCCGAGCGTGGCGGCATCGCGTTTGAAACCGAAGAAGCCAAGTTCATTTTCAACGCCGAGCGTCGCATCGAGCGCGTGGAGCCGACGGTGCGCAACGACGCCCACAAGCTGATCGAAGAGTGCATGATCATGGCCAACGTGGCGGCCGCGCGCTTCGTCGAGAAACGCAACGAGCCGGCGCTGTACCGCGTGCACGATCGTCCGAGCGACGACCACATCTCCGCGCTGCGCAGCGTGCTGAGCGAGCTGGGGCTGACGCTGGGCGGCGGCAACAAGCCGCAGCCGAAGGACTATGCGGTGCTGATGGACGAAGTGTCCGAGCGCCCTGACCACGAAATGCTGCAAACCATGTTGCTGCGCTCGATGAAGCAGGCGATTTACGATCCGGAAAACCGCGGCCACTTCGGCCTGGCGCTGGCGTCTTACGGCCACTTCACCTCGCCAATCCGTCGTTATCCGGATCTGGCGCTGCACCGCGCGATCAAATATCAGCTGGCCAAAGAACACGGCGAGCCGAAAGAGCGCTGGACGCCGACCGGCGGCTGGCACAGCGAATTCGAAGAGATGCTGCAGCTGGGCGAACACTGCTCGATGACCGAGCGCCGCGCGGACGAAGCGACGCGCAACGTCGCCGACTGGCTGAAGTGCGACTTCATGCAGGATCACGTCGGTGAAGTGTTCAGCGGCATCATCTCCAGCGTGACCGGCTTCGGTTTCTTCGTGCGCCTGAACGATCTGTTCATCGACGGGCTGGTGCACGTATCAACGCTGGATAATGATTACTATCGCTACGATAATATCGGCCAGCGCCTGATCGGCGAATCTTCCGGCACCGTCTATCGCCTGGGGGATACGGTGGAGATCCGCGTGGACGCGGTGCATATGGACGAGCGCAAGATTGACTTCGCGCTGGTGTCCAGCACCCGCAAAGCGCGCGGTGAAGGTAAAACCGAGCGCGATCGCGCCAAGAAGGGCGGCCAGCGCACGCTGCGCGACAACGGCAACGCGGGGCGCGGCAAGCGCCGCGGCGGCAAACCGCCGGCCAACTTCGAGCCGGACAGCGCCTTCCGCAAGCAGGATGACGCCAAGCCCGCGGACAACGTGAAGAAGGCGAAAAAGAAAGCCAAGAAAGCGTCCGACAAAACGCGGAAAATCGCGGCGGCGACCAAAGCCAAACGCGCAGCCAAGAAGAAAGGTGCCGAGCAGGCTTAACCTGCCGCACATCGTTATCATCGGCCGGTTATCGCCGGCCGCACGAATTTAAAAGAGCATCATGAGCGAAATTATTTACGGCATCCACGCCGTCAAAGCCCTGTTAGAGCGCGATCCGCAACGCTTCCTGGAAGTGTTTATCCTGAAAGGCCGCGAAGATCGCCGCCTGCAACCGCTGATCGCCGAGCTGGAAGCGACCGGCATCGTGATCCAGGTGGCGAACCGCCAATGGCTGGATGACAAGGTTGAAGGCGCGGTGCACCAGGGGATCATCGCCCGGGTGCGCGAGGGGCGTCAGTATCAGGAGAACGATCTGCCGGGCCTGCTGGAAAGCGTGGAGACACCGTTCCTGCTGGTGCTGGACGGCGTGACCGACCCGCACAACCTCGGCGCCTGCCTGCGCAGCGCCGACGCTGCCGGCGTGCACGCGGTGATCGTGCCGCGCGACCGTTCCGCCCAGCTGAACGCCACCGCCAAGAAAGTGGCCTGCGGCGCCGCCGAAAACGTGCCGCTGATCCGCGTGACCAACCTGGCGCGCACGCTGCGCCTGCTGCAGGAAATGAACGTCTGGGTGGTGGGCACCGCCGGCGAAGCCGACCATACGCTGTATCAGAGCAAAATGACCGGCCCGATGGCGCTGGTGATGGGCGCGGAAGGCGAAGGCATGCGCCGTCTGACCCGCGAACACTGCGACGAACTGATCAGCATCCCGATGGCCGGCACCGTCTCTTCGCTGAACGTGTCGGTCGCCACCGGCATCTGCCTGTTCGAAGCGGTGCGCCAGCGCGGCTGATTCTTCTGACGGGGGCTTAATGCTCCCGTTAATTCCCCCTCTTGTGATCCCGCCTGCGGCAGAAATCTCTGCGCCGACCATACTTACTCCTGACGCTTTTCTCAGGGAGCACTCTCATGGTCTGGACTACGCACACCGTTTTTAACCAACCCAAGCCGCTGGGCAACAGCAACCTGTTTCTCTCCGATACGCCGCTGCGCGAAGCGTTGCAGCGCGAGCAGGGCGGCTGGGACGCTGAGGTATTGGCCTCGCTGGGCCAGCAGCTCGGCACCCAGGAGTCACTGGAGCTGGGGCGCCTGGCCAATTCCAACCCGCCGGAGCTGCTGCGCTACGACGCCACCGGCCAGCGGCTGGACGACGTTCGCTTTCACCCCGCCTGGCATATCCTGATGCAGGGGCTGATCGCCAACCGGGTGCACAACCTGCCCTGGCAGGAGGATGCGCGCATCGGTTCCTTCGTGGCGCGCGCCGCGCGCTTTATGCTGCATGCGCAGGTCGAGGCCGGCACGCTGTGTCCGGTGACCATGACCTTCGGCGCTACGCCGCTGTTGCTGCAGGCGTTACCGGCCGAGTTTCGCTCCTGGCTGACGCCGCTGCTGTCGGATCGTTATGACGCTCACCTGCTGCCTGGCGGGCAAAAGCGCGGCCTGCTGATCGGCATGGGCATGACGGAGAAACAGGGCGGCTCCGATGTGCTGAGCAATACCACCACCGCCGCGCCGCTCGGCGCGCGCGGGCCGGGTGAAGCCTACCGGCTGGTGGGGCATAAGTGGTTCTTCTCGGTGCCGCAGAGCGATGCGCACCTGGTGTTGGCGCAGGCCGAAGGCGGGTTGTCCTGCTTCTTCCTGCCGCGCATTTTGCCGGACGGCAGCCGCAACGCCATTCGCCTGGAGCGGTTGAAAGACAAGCTGGGCAACCGTTCCAACGCCAGCAGCGAAGTGGAATTTCAGGACGCCACCGCCTGGCTGCTGGGGGAGGAGGGCGACGGCGTGCGGCATATCCTGAAGATGGGCGGCCTGACCCGTTTCGACTGCTCACTCGGCAGCCACGGCCTGATGCGCCGCGGGTTGTCGGTGGCGCTGTATCATGCGCTGCAGCGGCAGGCGTTCGGCAAGCTTTTGATCGAACAGCCGCTGATGCGTCAGGTTCTGGCGCGCATGGCGCTGCGGCTGGAAGGGCATACCGCGTTGCTGTTCCGGCTGGCCCGCGCCTGGGAGAGCCGCAGCAATGAGGGCGAGCTGATCTACAGCCGCCTGCTGACCCCGGCGGCCAAATACAGCATCTGCCGCCAGGGCATGCCGTTCATCGCCGAGGCGATGGAGGTGCTGGGCGGCATCGGCTACTGCGAAGAGAGCGAGCTGCCGCGCCTGTATCGCGAGATGCCGGTCAACAGCATCTGGGAAGGTTCCGGCAACATCATGTGTCTGGACGTATTGCGCAGCCTGCACAAACTGCCGGGCGCGCTCGAGATGCTGCAGTTCGAACTGCAGTCGGTGCGCGGCCAGAATCGGTTGTTCGATCATGCCTGGCGGCAGTGGCAGCAGCGCGCCCGGCAACCGAGTGAGGAGATGGGGCGGCTGCTGACCCAGCAGCTGTTCGATCTGTGCTGCGCCGCGCAGCTGCTGCAGCACGCCAGCCCGCAGGTAGCCGACGCCTGGTGCCATCTGACGCTGGATCACCGCGGCGAGAGCCTGCTGTCGGCCGAGGTGTGCGAACTGCTGCTGAACCGCGCCATCGGCGGTTAGGGAAAAGGGTGGCGCGCGGCGGCGAAAACCTTTTTAATTCAGTCTCACTCTGACAGGAAAATGCACATGGATATTCTCAGCGCGTTGGCGGCGTTCGCCTCTTACTTCTTCAGCGGTTTCGCCATGGTTTTGGTGTTTCTGTTCGTCTATACCCGCATCACCCCGCACGACGAATGGGCGTTGATCAAGGCCGATAACCAATCCGCCGCCTTTGCTTTCATCGGCGCTTGCCTGGGGTATGTGATCCCGTTGGCCAGCGCGGCGATCAACTCGATCAGCCTGCTGGATTACCTGCTGTGGGGCGTGGTGGCGCTGGTGGTGCAACTGTTGTTGTTCGCGGCCGTGAAGATCTACATGCCGCGCATCAGCGACAAGATTGAAGCGAACCACCTGGCCGCCGGGATTTTCCTGGGGGGCGTCTCCGTCAGCGGCGGCGTGTTGAATGCGGCTTGCATGAGCTATTAAAGGTATAAGATGGCCGAGGCGCGCCAGCCAAGCGGGTGCGCCTGTTCTTCCATCCGCAGGATGCGGTAATAGCTGGCGCCGTGCTGGCCGGCGGTGCGGGCGATGGCCTGCTCCGCCTCCTGCGGTGAACCGGGCAGATCGTTAAAGGTGATCTCGGCGATTTCACTGAGCGGCGTCACGCGATCGGCGGGCGCCAGTTCGGCGGACTGTGCGCCGGTGCTGAGCAGCCCTACTGAAAGCAGGAGGGAGGTGAGTGCGGTGGAGCGTTTCATGGCGTTCCCCTTCGTCAGATCCTGAATCGCACCCGCAACATGCGGCATGCTGTCCGCCAGTGTGCAACACCCTACTTCAGCCTGTGCAAAGCCAGTGTAAATCTGCTTAAAAAATCCCCGCCTTACCGATACAGGATCGCCTGGGAATACCATTGGCCCGGCACGACGGTTTCGCTGTTCATGATGATCACGTAATACCGGGCGCCGGCGGCGGTGGCCTTGCGCTGGATCTCCGCTTCCACGTCCATCGGGCTGCCGCGCACTACGGCGGTGACGGTACCTATCTTCACCAGCTCGGCGGTCTGCGCGCGGACGATCTCCTGCGCCTGTGCGGTGGGCGGCGGCGGCGGTTTCGGCGTGGTGGTCATGATGCCGCAGGCGGAAAGCTGTGCGGCCAGCGTCAGGATGATGAGTGTACGGACAAGCGTCATGATGACCTCGGAAGAGCCGGTAGATGGCTTCAGTGTAACGCAATATAAGCTGGAACAGATTGAGCTAACGCTGGCCGGCGCAAGTTTGTCATGATGAATGCCAACAGGTGCGTTGAGGATGAACGGATGATCGAAATTCATGACGAGCGGGCGGGCGATATCGCGGTGATCCATGCGGTGCCGGCGGGGCAGTATCATCGGCCGTTGCCGACGGTGTTTTTCTGTCACGGCTATACCTCGTCGAAAGAGGTGTACGCCTACTTCGCCTATGCGCTGGCGCGCGTCGGTTTTCGGGTGGTATTGCCGGATGCCGATCGGCACGGCGAGCGGTTCGACGGCGATGAGGCGCGGCGTCTGGCCACGTTTTGGGAGATCCTGCGCAGCAATATCGACGAGCTGCCGCAGATCAAGGCGCATTTTGAGCGGCTCGGCCTGATTGCCGACGGGCGTATCGGCGTCGCCGGCGCCTCTATGGGGGGCATGACCGCGCTTGGCGCCTTCGCGCGCTTCCCGTGGGTCCGGGCGGCCGCCAGCCTGATGGGTTCCGGCTATTACCGTTCGCTGGCGCAAACGCTGTATCCGCCGTTGGGCGCAGAGGGCGAGGCGCTCTCGCCGGCGGCGTTTGCGGCGCGCACCGCCGTGCTGGCGGAATATGAGCTGGAGGGGCGTTTGGAGACGATCGCCGGGCGGCCGCTGTTGCTGTGGCACGGCGAGACGGACGACGTGGTGCCGGCGGCGGACAGCCTGCGTTTGGCGGCTGAACTGCGCCGGCAAGGTGCGGACAGCCGTCTGACGTCGCTCGTCGAACCGGGGGTGAAGCACCGCATCACGCCGCTAGCGCTGTCCGCCACGGCCGACTTCTTCCGCCGCGAGCTGTAATGCTCCGCCGGGTGCGATGCAGGGAATTGCACCGCTCTGTGCCTGCTGTTTCGGCCATCGTTTGGCCGAATAAAGGGGAGAATGCCAGCGTGAATTCTTTCAGGGCAGCAAGGAGCAAAGGGCATGATAAAAAACATCGGCAGTGCGGCTAATGCCGATCGTTTAAGGATCAATTGACCGATCCGGTAGTTGCTGTAAAAAGGGTCCATGGCATCATCATGGACCCTTAAAATGGAACTTTCCCAGGCTCTTGGCATTATCAATTTCACCACACCCGAGCGTGCTCGTT
>NZ_JAVHUX010000024.1:0-31349 GCF_030954545.1 Serratia sp. MF1(2023)
AAGAAATAGAGAACTACATTGATTACTATAACCACAGCCGCCTCAGAGAGAAACTAAAAGGCCTGAGTCCGGTAGAGTATCGAACCCAGGCCATGAAGGCCGCCTGAATTTACATCGTCCAACTTCTGGGGGTCAGTTCACGTTGCTGAGCCCCTTATCACCGAATTACTTCTGGTAAATGATTTCGACGCCTTCGTCGTCGTCTTCGTCCCAGTCGTCATCCCAGTCATCTTCCGCTTCGGCTTCCACTTCCGCGATTTGCTCGCGGTGGTAGTCATCCCACATGAATTCGACTTTTTCCGGTGCGCTTTCTTCGATCGCCATCGCTTTCGGCTGGGTGTTGATGAAGTTCATCACGTCCCAGCACAGCGCGTTGACGCCTTCGCGGTTGGCGGCGGAGATCATATAGTACTTCCCTTCCCAGCCCATGCCTTCCACAATCGCCTTGGCGCGTTCGGCGGCTTCTTCCTCACCAATCACATCAATTTTGTTGAACACCAGCCAGCGAGGCTTCTGCGCCAGATTTTCGCTGTATTGGTTCAACTCGTTGATGATGACTTTGGCGTTCTCCACCGGATCGGATTCGTCGATCGGCGCGATGTCCACCAGGTGCAGCAGCACGCGGCAACGCTCCAGGTGTTTCAGGAAGCGAATGCCCAGGCCAGCGCCTTCAGAGGCGCCCTCGATCAGCCCCGGAATGTCGGCGACCACAAAGCTCTGCTCATGGTCCATACGCACCACGCCCAGGCTCGGCACCAGCGTAGTGAACGGATAATCGGCCACCTTCGGCTTGGCGGCGGACACCGCGCGGATGAAGGTCGATTTACCGGCGTTTGGCAGGCCCAGCATGCCCACATCGGCCAAAAGCAACAGTTCCAGCAACAGGTCGCGCGCTTCGCCAGCGGTACCCAGCGTCTTCTGACGCGGTGCACGGTTGACCGAAGATTTGAAACGGGTGTTGCCCAGGCCGTGCCAGCCGCCTTTGGCGACCATCAGCTTCTGCTCGTGGCAGGTCATGTCGCCGAGGATCTCGCCGGTGCCCTGATCCTTCACGCGCGTGCCGACCGGCACCTTGATGATGACGTCTTTACCGCGTTTACCGGTACAGTCGCGGCTCTGGCCATTCTGGCCGCGCTCGGCGCGGAAAGACTTCTCAAAACGGTAGTCGATCAGGGTGTTGAGGTTCTCGTCCGCCAGCAGGTAGACGTCGCCGCCGTCGCCGCCGTCGCCGCCGTCAGGCCCACCGTTGGGGATATATTTTTCGCGGCGGAAGCTGACGCATCCGTTGCCGCCGTCGCCTGCAACGACCAGAATCGCTGCTTCATCTACAAACTTCATTTACCGTCTCCGTAAATCATTCACCGGGCTGCTTCAAAGGAGCAACCAGGGGGGGGTCTGCCCGTCGCGGCCACCACCGGTGACCAATTGCGGAAAACATGGCGCCCGCCACAACCACAAACGCACCGACATAGCCGACAATGTTCAGCGTCGGCGCGGCGAATGCCTGGGGCCAGGCCAACGCCAATAAATCTGAAAACAGCAGGGTAAACAGCGGGGTCAGCGTCACCAACGCGCTTACCTGCGCCGCCTGCCAACGCGCCATCGCCTCTGCCAGCGCGCCGTAGCCGATCAGCGTATTGGCGCCGCAAAACAGCAAACACGCCAATTGCCAGCCGCTCAGCTGGAAAATCACCTCGGGTTTGGCCAGAGGGAACAACGCCATCGCACATAAAGTGTACAACATAACCAGGATCTGCGGCGAAGCCAGCCGGCGCAGCAACACCTTCTGCGCCACGCCGTAGCTCACCCAGACCATCGCCGCGCACACGCCCAGCATGACGCCCAGCGTGTAGTCCGTCAGCCGGGTGAAGATCTCTATCAGACTGACGTTGAAAAACAGCATCAGTCCGCAAATCAGCATCAGGGCGCCAATGACCTGGGTGACGCGCATGCGTTCTTTTAAAATCAGCACGCTGGCGAACATCATGCCCACCGGCGACAGCTGGCCAATCACCTGCGACGCCGTCGGGCTCAGGTATTGCAGCGAGGAACTGAAGAACACAAAGTTGCCCAGCAGCCCCGCCGTCGCGATCGCCAACAGCAGCAGCCAACGCGGCTGGCGGAACATCGTCAGCGGCGGCAGCTTGCCGCGCACCGCGAGGATCGCGCCCAAACCGATGGCGGCCATGGTAAAGCGATACCAGACAACGGTAAACGGCTCCATCACCACCAACACTTCTTTCATCGCAATCGGCAACGCGCCCCAGCAAACCGCCGTGGTTAACGCCAGAGAAATGCCAACGCCGACCTGCTGCTTCGTATCCATATCACCTTCGCCAACGCTGACGGGCCTGCCCTCAGGCAACCCATAAATGTAAAAAGCCCCGCAACGAATTGCGGGGCTTACATCTATTTCGTAAGGCTCGAAAAATTATTCAGCTTCGATGCTGATGAATTTACGATTGCTCGGGCCTTTAACTTCGAATTTGACTTTACCGTCTTTCAAAGCAAACAGAGTGTGGTCTTTGCCGCAACCCACGTTGGTACCAGCGTGGAATTTGGTGCCGCGCTGACGAACGATGATGCTGCCTGCCAGTACTGCTTCGCCGCCAAAGCGTTTTACGCCCAGACGTTTAGCTTCTGAATCGCGACCGTTACGAGTCGAGCCGCCAGCCTTTTTGTGTGCCATTAATCCGCTCTCCTAACTTAAGCGCTGATGCCGGTGATTTTAACGTCAGTGAACCACTGACGGTGGCCCTGCTGCTTACGGTGGTGTTTACGACGACGAAACTTAACAATTTTAATTTTCTCGCCACGACCGTGAGCAACGACTTCAGCTTTGATCTTGCCGCCATCGACGAAAGGAACGCCGATTTTGATATCTTCGCCATTAGCGATCATCAGAATCTGGTCAAACTCAACCGCTTCACCAGTTGCGATGTCCAGCTTTTCCAAGCGAACGGTCTGACCTTCGCTTACTCGGTGTTGTTTACCACCACTTTGGAAAACCGCGTACATATAAAACTCCGCTTTCCGCGTGCCCGACTGTGTTAGTTCAGAGCGCGCTATAAATATTCACAATAGGGCGCGAATTCTACGCAAAAAAGCAGCGCATGACAAGAGCAGAATAAGACCAGAACAAGAAAAAAGAAGAAAAAAAGCGCAGTTTCTTTCGTGGCGTTTATCTGAACCGTTTTTCAAGTACAATCATAGGGACAGTTACCGCCATGTACCGATGTGAGCAGCGATCTCAACGCGGTGAAGAGAAACACAGCTGAAAAAAATACAATGAACCTAGAGCAAATTACCGAGTTAACCGCGCAAGATATGGCGGCCGTGAACGCAACAATTCTCGAACAGCTGAATTCCGATGTCACGCTCATCAATCAGCTTGGCTATTACATTATCAGCGGTGGCGGTAAGCGCATCCGGCCGATGATCGCCGTCCTGGCGGCGCGGGCATTGGGCTATGAAGGCAGCAAGCACGTCACCGTGGCCGCCCTGATCGAATTCATCCATACCGCCACGCTGCTGCATGACGACGTCGTTGACGAATCGGACATGCGCCGCGGCAAAGCCACCGCCAACGCGGCATTCGGCAACGCCGCCAGCGTGCTGGTCGGCGACTTTATCTACACCCGCGCCTTCCAGATGATGACCAGCCTGGAATCCCTGCGCGTGCTGGCGCTGATGTCGGAAGCGGTCAACGTCATCGCCGAAGGTGAAGTGCTGCAGTTGATGAACGTGCACGATCCCGACATCAGCGAAGAAAGCTATATGCGGGTGATCTACAGCAAAACCGCCCGTCTGTTCGAGGCGGCGGCGCAATCGTCGGCGATCCTGTCCGGCGCCAGCGCGGAGCAAGAACGGGCGCTGCAAGACTATGGCCGCTACCTCGGCACCGCTTTCCAGCTGATCGACGATCTGCTCGACTACAGCGCCGACGGCAGCACCCTGGGCAAAAACACCGGCGACGATCTGAACGAAGGGAAACCGACCCTGCCGCTGCTGCACGCGATGCACAACGGCGACGACGCCCAGCGTGACATGATCCGCGGCGCGATTGAGCAAGGCAACGGCCGTCACCTGTTGGAGCCGGTGCTGCAGGCGATGCAGCAATGCGGTTCGCTGGAATACACCCGCAAACGCGCCGAGGAAGAGGCCGACAAGGCGATCGCCGCGCTGCAGGCATTGCCGGCATCGGAGCACCGCACGGCGCTGGAGGGCCTGGCCCATCTGGCGGTGCAACGCGACTTTTAAGAAATTAATGTTTCTTAAAAACCATCAGGCCCGCATACGCGGGCCTGCCTAGGTATTGCTCTCTTCGTCGATACGCGCCAGCAGGCCGCCGATCCCTTCCCGCATCAGGAAAGCCACCATTTTCTCGCGCTCGCTTTCCGTCAAATGGTAGTAATACTCGATCCAGACCGCCAACGGATCCTGACGCTCTACGTCATATGCCGCCCCGTCTTCCTTCAGCACCAGCAGGTTACGCACGTCTGAAGGCAGGCTGTCGATATGGTACTCCAACGCTTTTCCCTGCACGCCTTTACGCCTGCGGCTGATCCAGCCTTCGCGCCGGGCCATCAGATTGATTCCCTGTGGTGAGGAAGGTAATCCTGCGATGCCTGTCAGTTCCTTGGCGGCAAACCACTCTTTTTTCATAGCCATCATCTCTGGGCAATAGTGGGCAACGTCATTTTTTGGAAATTACTTGGGTATTTTTTAGGAAATTTAATGGTATTCTGGTTTCCGAATAAGCGTTTCACGTTGTTCATGCGCTTAACCTTGACCCGTTAGTTATACCACTAACGCAACTTTGGCTAATCAGAAAAGGAATGTAAACATGAATTCAAGGAACCCAGATTGGCATCCGGCAGATATCATCGCGGCGCTACGCAAGCAGGGCACCACGCTGGCGGCAGTGTCGCGCAAGGCCGGGTTAAGCTCATCGACGCTGGCCAACGCGCTGTCGCGCCCGTGGCCGAAGGGGGAATGGCTGATCGCCGAAGCGATAGGCGTCCACCCTTCGGAGATCTGGCCAAGCCGCTATTACGATCCGCACAGCGATTGCCTGCTGGATCGCAAGGCGCGCATCAAATCGTGAACGCGGAGCAAAAAAAAACCGCCGGAACAGCGTCCGGCGGCGTTTATCGGCTGACTATCGGCGTCGATCAGTTATTGATGAACTTCTCGCCCAGTTCGATATCTTTGTGCAGCACGTCCAGCATCTCGTTCAGCGCTTTCTGCTCGAAGGCGCTCAGGGTGCCGATATCCTTGCGCTCTTCAACGCCGTTCTTGCCCAGCACCAGCGGCTGTGCGAAGAAGCGAGCGTATTTGCCGTCGCCTTCAACGTAAGCGCATTCCACAACGCCTTTCTCGCCCTGCAGCGCACGCACAAGAGACAGACCGAAACGGGCGGCCGCCTGGCCCATGGACAGCGTTGCAGACCCGCCGCCGGCTTTGGCTTCCACCACTTCGGTGCCGGCGTTCTGAATGCGCTTGGTCAGATCCGCCACTTCCTGATCGGTGAAGCTCACGCCTAGGATCTGCGACAGCAGAGGCAGGATGGTCACGCCAGAGTGGCCGCCGATGACCGGCACGTTCAGCTCTTCCGGCTGCTTGCCTTTCAGCTCGGCCACGAAGGTGTTGGAACGGATGATATCCAGCGAAGTCACGCCGAACAGTTTGTTCTTGTCGTAAACGCCGGCTTTTTTCAGCACTTCCGCCGCGATGGCGACCGTGGTGTTAACCGGGTTGGTGATGATGCCGATGCAGGCTTTCGGGCAGGTTTTCGCCACTTGTTCAATCAGGTTACGCACGATGCCGGCGTTAACGTTGAACAGGTCAGAGCGATCCATGCCTGGCTTACGGGCCACGCCGGCGGAAATCAGCACCACGTCCGCACCTTGCAGAGCCGGGGTCGCGTCTTCGCCGCTGAAGCCTTTGATTTTAACTGCGGTTGGGATGTGGCTTAAGTCGACGGCAACGCCTGGGGTAACGGGGGCAATGTCGTAGAGAGAGAGTTCAGAACCTGAAGGAAGCTGGGTTTTGAGTAGAAGGGCGAGGGCCTGGCCGATACCGCCAGCAGCACCGAGAACTGCAACTTTCATCCTATACTCCTTTATTATCTTAAATATATAAAGCGCCGTGAATGTGTTGGTTACGGACCTTAAGTCATTACACCTTTCAAAACAATAAATTAGCCAATTCTTGCCTGCAGGTGTAATAAAACGGCCGCTGTCGCGCCCATTTTAGATTAAATCGCTTACGCATGAAGGGCATAGCGCACACTAATCAAAAATAGTGCGAGGTTATTCACGAGCAAGTTAACCGGCCGTTACATTACACCCTTACGCAACATCAGAACAACATCATTTTAATAACATTTTATTTACCACTGCGGGCCGATTTTCCGTCGCCAAAAGGGCATATTCATCGCGGCCGGATTTTGTTAAAATGCCGCCCTTTCCTCGCCGCCCGGTCATGCTTATTTTCTTTGGGTCGGCCTTTGTTGCATAAAAATTCATCTATATGCATAATCATGACTTCCACTATCAACATTCCACGGTGCAAAATGCGTAATCCCGCAAAACAGGAAGATCTGATCAAGACGTTCAAAGCGTTATTGAAAGAAGAAAAATTCAGTTCTCAAGGCGAGATCGTTTTGGCGCTGCAAGAAGAAGGCTTCGAAAACATTAACCAATCCAAAGTATCGCGCATGCTGACCAAGTTCGGCGCGGTACGTACGCGCAATGCCAAAATGGAAATGGTGTATTGCCTTCCTGCCGAACTCGGCGTGCCGACCACCACCAGCCCATTGAAGAATCTGGTGCTGGACGTCGACCATAACGACGCCGTCGTGGTGATCCACACCAGCCCGGGCGCCGCGCAGCTGATCGCCCGCCTGCTCGACTCATTGGGGAAATCCCAGGGCATCCTCGGCACGATTGCCGGCGACGACACGATTTTCGTCACCCCGTCCAACGGCTTTACCGCTCAGAAACTGCATGAGGCTATTCTGGGCGTGTTCGAGCAAGAGCTGTGAAACCTGGCGCTAACAAAGTGCGGCTTTAGCCCGCACTTTGTTAGCGCTTCTTTAACTCTCACGTTACCTTTCCCGCCTTCAACCGCGTTTAACACTGCTTTTTTATCCCTCAGCAACACATTTCCATGACATCTACATGTAACCAGCAGTACCCACTGTGATCTTCCGCACTTTTGGTTAAAAGCACTTACCTTATTGAAATTACATAAATTTAACATCAAAAGATCGTTTTGTGAGCGTTTTTTATTCCTTACAGTTATAAAAAATAAAGATCATAAGGTTAAAGTTTCACTAGCAACTGTTAGCGAACTATTAATTTTTCGCGTTACTAGCTGTATACTCATTTTCGTGAACTGAATCACAGTTCGTTGGAACTGATAAAAGAATACGATGAGGTGAGATGATGAAAATTAAAGCTACCGTTGCAACCCTGAGCGTTCTGTCCATGCTTTCCTTTGGTGCATTCGCAGCACAATCTATTGATGCAACTCAGGCCGCAAAACTGCAGCCGGCCGGTGTAATCACCGTGAGCGGCGTCGCCGCTGCGCCTTCCGACATCCGCCAGGCGCTGTCCGACAAAGCCGACGCCAAAGGGGCGACCGCTTACCGCGTAATCGAAGCCCGCAATGACGGCAGCTTCCACGCAACCGCTGAAATCTACAAATAAGTACCGACATTACCCGGCAACGGGCAATACATCTCTGGAATCAAACGCTGCCATAACGGCCTTCAAGAATAAAAATCGCTGCCAAGCCCTTCCAGGCTGTTATGACCAAGGATTGCTATCATGAACATGAAAACTACTCTCGCTGCATTCGGCCTGCTGTCTGTCATCTCCTTCGGCGCCTCCGCCGCCCAGCTGGTGACAAACGATCAGACCGCCAATCTGCAATCTATCGGCACCATCACCGTCAGCGGCATCGACGGCGCGCCGACCGACATTCGCCAGGCGTTGTCGGAGAAAGCCGACGCGAAAGGCGCGACCGCCTACCGCGTGATCGAAGCGCGTAACGAAGGCAACTACCACGCCACCGCCGAGATTTACAAATAACAACTCTGGGAACGGCTTTGCAGAGCTGATTACCCTCGTCACTGCCACTGCCGAGTTCTGACGCAAACGCCGATTTCCCAGAGACCCTCTCGTCGTCCTATCCGACGAACCCCGTTGCCCTCGCTCGCGAGGGCTTTTTTATGGGCGTAAAAAAGGCCGCGAATGCGGCCCTTGATGTGGCTGATGCGGCTGAGCGATCAGTAGGTGACTTTCGGTTCCTGCTTTTTCGCCAGCGCGTCCAGCAGACGGTCGTGAATGCCGCCGAAACCGCCGTTGCTCATCACCAGAATGTGATCGCCCGGCTGTGCGGTTTTCACCACCATGTCCACCAGCGTGTCGAGATCCGCGCTCCAATGCGCCGGCTGCACGCAGGCATCCGCCACTTCCGCCACCTGCCACGGAATGTGGTGCGGCTGGAACAGAAACACCTCGTCGGCGCGGCCGAGCGAAGGCGCCAGATCGTTTTTGCTGATGCCCATTTTCATGGTGTTGGAGCGCGGCTCCAGCACCGCCAGAATGCGCGCCGTGCCGCCGACCTTGCCGCGCAGCGCGGCCAGAGTGGCCAGGATCGCCGTCGGGTGGTGCGCGAAGTCGTCGTAGACCGTGACGCCGTTGGCTTCGCCACGCAGCTCCAGGCGGCGGCGGGCGTTGATGAAATCGCCCAACGCGCGGCAGGCGTCCGCCGGCTGCACGCCGACGTGGCGGGTGGCGGCGATGGCCATCAGGCCGTTATGCATGTTGTGCTCGCCCACCAGCGCCCAGTTCACTTCGCCGACCTGTTCGCCGTCGAGGAACACCGCGTAATGGCTGGCGTCCGGCGTCAGCTTCTGTGCACGCCAGGTGCCCTCTTCCCCCACCAGCTCCTGCTCGCTCCAGCAGCCCATCGCCATCACCTGCTTCAGGTGGCTGTCGTTGTCCGGCAGGATGATCTTGCCTTTGCCCGGCACCAGACGCACCAGGTGGTGGAACTGTTTCTGGATGGCTTTCAGATCGTCGAAGATATCGGCGTGGTCGAACTCCAGGTTGTTCATGATCAGCGTGCGCGGGCTGTAATGCACGAACTTGGAGCGCTTGTCGAAGAACGCGCAGTCATATTCGTCGGCCTCGATCACGAAGAACGGGCTGCCGCCGAGACGGGCCGATACGTCGAAGTTGCCCGGTACGCCGCCGATGACGAAACCGGGCTGGTAGCCGCAGGCCTCGAGGATCCAGGTCGCCATGCCGGCGGTGGTGGTTTTGCCGTGGGTGCCGGCGACCGCCAGTACCCAGCGATCGCGCAACACGGCGTCGTGCAGCCACTGCGGGCCGGAAACGTAAGGGATGCCACGTTCCAGCACCGCCTCCACGCACGGGTTGCCGCGCGTCATGGCGTTGCCGATGATCACCAGATCCGGCGCCGGATCCAGCTGGGCCGGATCATAACCCTGAATAAGATCGATCCCCTGGTTCTCCAGCAGCGTGCTCATCGGCGGATAGACGTTGGCGTCCGAACCGGTGACGTCATGCCCCAGTGAGCGCGCCAGCATCGCCAACCCGCCCATAAAGGTGCCACAGATCCCAAGAATGTGAATGCGCATAGGTTTCTCATGTGAGTGCATCGAATGTCGGCATATTCTAACGCTCAGAATCGTCCAGAAGAAATGGATTTGCCTATGAATAGCGCGCATCTTTGGGCTACACTGCACGCGAAAACGTTGGCGGTTTGTTAACAGGCCGCTATCCATCCGTAGATTCAGGGATTGTGTCATGAAAACGTTAGGCGAATTTATCGTCGAGAAACAGCACGACTTCTCTCACGCCACCGGCGAGCTGACCGCGTTACTTTCTGCAATTAAACTGGGCGCCAAAATCATCCACCGCGACATCAACAAGGCCGGCCTGGTTGATATTCTGGGCACCAGCGGGGTGTCCAACGTACAGGGCGAAGTTCAGATGAAACTGGACCTGTACGCGAACGAAAAACTGAAAGCGGCGTTGAAAGCGCGTGGTGAAGTTGCGGGTATCGCTTCCGAAGAAGAAGATGAAATCGTGATATTCGACGGCGAGCGAGCTGAAAATGCCAAGTATGTCGTTTTGATGGATCCGTTGGACGGTTCGTCCAACATCGATGTCAACGTCTCGGTCGGTACGATTTTCTCTATCTACCGTCGCATCACGCCGGTCGGCACGCCGGTGACCGAAGAAGACTTCCTGCAGCCGGGCAGCGCCCAGGTCGCAGCGGGTTATGTGGTTTACGGTTCGTCCACCATGCTGGTGTACACCACCGGTTACGGCGTCCACGCCTTCACCTACGACCCGTCTCTGGGCGTATTCTGCCTCTCCCACGAGAAAGTGCGCTTCCCGGCGAGCGGCAACATGTATTCCATCAACGAAGGCAACTACATCAAGTTCCCTCTCGGCGTGAAGAAATACATCAAATACTGCCAGGAGCAGGATGAAGCGACGCAGCGCCCTTACACCTCGCGCTACATCGGTTCTCTGGTGGCGGACTTCCACCGCAACCTGCTGAAAGGCGGCATCTACATCTACCCAAGCACCGCCAGCCATCCGCAAGGCAAGCTGCGCCTGCTGTACGAATGCAACCCGATGGCGTTCCTGGCCGAACAGGCCGGCGGTAAGGCCAGCGACGGCAAAAACCGCATTCTGGACATCACGCCGGTGAAACTGCACCAGCGCGCGCCATTCTTCGTCGGCACCAAGTCGATGGTAGAAGACGCGGAACGCTTCATCGCCGAAAACCCGGACGAGTAACGCGTTCTTTGCAAGGGTTCGGCGCCGCGCCGAACCCTTATCGCCTTACAGCTTGAACGCCGCCATGCTCTGCGCCAGCAGCTGAGCCTGATCTTCCAACGAGCGCGTCGCCGCCGCCGACTCTTCCACCAGTGCCGCATTCTGCTGCGCCACCTGATCCATCTGCGCCACCGCCAGGTTCACCTGTTCGATACCGCTGCTTTGTTCGCGCGTCGCCGCCGAGATCTCACGCATCAACGCCGTCACCCGGCCCACTTCGCCGGTAATGCCGCTCATGGTCTGCGCCGCCGACTCCACCATCTGCTCGCCTTCCTGCACCCGGTTCTGCGACGCTTCGATCAACCCTTTGATCTCTTTCGCCGACTGGGCGCTGCGCTGCGCCAGATTGCGCACTTCACCGGCCACCACCGCAAAACCTCGGCCCTGTTCGCCGGCGCGCGCCGCTTCCACCGCCGCGTTCAGCGCCAGGATATTGGTCTGGAAGGCGATGCCGTCCATCACGCTGATGATGTCGGCGATGCGGCGCGAGCTGTCGGTGATCGCCTGCATCTTGCTCATCACCTGGCTGACCACCTCGCTGCCCTGGTTGGCGATATCGGACACGCTCAGCGCCAGCTGGTTGGCCTGTTCGCAGTTCTCGGCGTTCATTTTCACCGTCGAGGTCAGCTGTTCCATGCTGGCGGCGGTTTCTTCCAGCGAAGCGGCCGATTCTTCGGTGCGCTGCGCCAGATGCAGGTTGCCGGCCGCCAGTTCGCGTGAACCGGTGTCAATCTGGCTGCTGGCGTCGCGCACTTTGCTGACCGAACTGGCCAGCGCCTGCTGCATGCGCTGCATCGCCCGCACCAGGCGGCCCATCTCGGTATCGCCCTCGCCGCGGATCTCATGGGTCAGATCGCCGCCGGCGATGTGTTCCAGCTGCGCGATGGACTCGTCCAGCGGGCGCAGAATGATCACCCGCAGCGCGAACCAGGCCAGCACCGCCAGCAGCACGCTGAGCAGCCCCGCCACCACGATCAGCGAGATCTTGGTGCTGGCGTTGCTTTCCGCGTCATACACCTGCTGCGCGCCGAGCTTCATGGCGAAGCTGCGGAAATCGCTGAGATCCTTTTCGAACGCGATGCTCAACGCGGAGATGCGCGTTTCCTGAATGTGATAATACTCATCGATTTTGCCGGCCTTGATGGCGGCGGCCATCGGCTTCACGCCCTGATCCAGATAGGCGCGGTAGCTGTTTTGCAGACGGTTGGAGAGTTCGCGGCCGCGCTCGGTCACGGTGCCGACGCCGACAAAGCGCGCCATTTCCTTGTTCGACTGCTCGAGGTAACCGTAGATGCGGCCCACGGTGGCGTCGGAGACATCAGTCTGGCCGATCTCCCGTTGGCGCACCGCCAGCGAGGCGGCGGTTCTGGCGCGCAGCGTCAGGTTGGAGCTGTTGGCCAGCGAGCCCAGCTCTTCGCCGAGGATCTGGTTTAAGGTATGGATCGAGCGCGATCCTTCGTTAATCGCGTTGACGCCAATAACGCTGACCATGATCAGCAGCATGGTCATCAGGCTCAGCAGGGCGATCAGCCCAGCCTTCACCGTAATCTTTTTTAGCATGAGTTCTTCCCGGCTTCAGAATAGTGAGATCAGACGTAGTAGGGGTGGCAAAACGCGGAGCCAGCTTTGCTGGCTCATTATTGTTTGTTGAAGTTATCGGCAGGCGGAGGCAAAACTTCATGCCGCGGCGGGATTAATCTGGAAATTCTCCGTGCGCCGGCGCACTGGGTTTTCGACGATGAAAAGGGCAGGAAATCGCAAAAGAGTCCGCTATAATAGCCGCCACTCCATTTCTGGTTTGATGATTAAAGGAAACCGACATGAGCTTGAATCTGGTCCCTGCTGGCAAAGACCTGCCGGAAGACATCTACGTAGTAATCGAAATCCCGGCCAACGCCGATCCAATCAAATACGAAATCGACAAAGAAACCGGCGCGCTGTTCGTTGACCGTTTCATGTCCACCGCGATGTTCTACCCGTGCAACTACGGCTACATCAACCACACCCTGTCTCTGGACGGCGACCCGGTTGACGTGCTGGTCCCAACCCCATACCCGCTGCAGCCGGGCTCCGTAATCCGCTGCCGTCCGGTTGGCGTGCTGAAGATGACCGACGAAGCCGGTGAAGACGCCAAGCTGGTTGCGGTACCGCACAGCAAGCTGACCAAAGAGTACGATCACGTGAAAGACGTGAACGACCTGCCGGAACTGCTGAAAGCCCAGATCGCTCACTTCTTCGAGCACTACAAAGATCTGGAAAAAGGCAAATGGGTGAAAGTGGAAGGCTGGGCAGACGCTGCCGCAGCTAAAGCGGAAATCATCGCCTCGTTCGAACGCGCCGCCAAGAAGTAATGCCTGCCGCCGTCCGATGAAAAAACACCGCTCAATGAGCGGTGTTTTTTTTATTACTGATCGTCGAGACGTTTCAGCCAGTCGCCGCTGGTAATTCGCGGGTAACCGTCCACGCTGTGTTTGTACAGGTAGATCCACGCACTCCCATAAGGCGTCTGAATCAGTTCGCGCTTATAGTCCTTGGTGTTGCTTTTCAGTTCGTCCAGCTCTGCCAGAATCGATGAGTTAATACGATACACTTCGCAATGTATCGTGCCCTCTCCAGGGATCGCCGCCGGGTAATGGCCCAGATTATAAATCTGATAGCCTTCGAGCTCGTGCTCGCCGAGCCATTGGGCGTTGGTCATCCAATGGCTGTTTCCCTGTTTGCGCCGTAAACTGCCGTAGACAATTATTCGCATCGCTAAAACTCAAACTGATAGAGCAAATCTAATGCCTGGTCGAGACCAGACACCGCTTCAAGATACAACTTAGGCATCAGGCGATAACGCAACGTCAGCGTGGCCAAGGAGTCGAAGATGCCCACCCCATATTTTACTTGTAAGCCTGGGAGAACATAGCCGCTCACGACAACCTGGGAACTGTCGCCAACCCCCTGAGTGTCCAGAGCCAAATTACTTACGCCGAATGCCTCGCCGATTTTACCCACAAGTTGACCACTTTGTGCAACCCCCATGCCGATTAACATCGAGGTCATGGCGTTGCCGTCGGCGCCGGAGCTGCTCAAGCCCTGGCCGCGCAGCAGATAAGACAGGGCTTCCTGTTGCGATTTGGCCGGATCGGAGAACACTTCCAGCTTCGGCGCATCCGCCAGACCGGTCACGCGCACGCCGGCGGTCACATCGTCCTCGGTGGATTCCGGGTTGCGGATCGCCTCGATATTCAGCAGCGGCTGATCCGGCGGGCCGGAGAACATCAGCTGCCCTTTACGCACGATCAAATCCTGACCATAAGCATGGAAGCGGCCGGAAGGGATGTCAATCTGGCCGTTGAGGCCCAGCCCTTTCTTGTCCTGCACCACCTTCAGGTCGCCCTTCAGACGGGCCTTGAGACCAAAAGCGTCCAGCCGCACGTCGTTGCCGACGTGGATCATCAGATTGCTGTTGATCGGGATCGAGGCGGTCTTCGGTTGAATCGGCTTCAGTTGGTCGTCCAGCATCACCTCGTCGGAAGAGACGCCCACCGCGCTTTCCGGCAGCTCCTGCACCGTGATGCGCGCCCACGGAATGTCGACCTTGCCGTTGAGCGAGAACAGCTGCGGCGTGGCTTCGAACACCAGATCCGGCGACACGTCGATGCGGATCATCGGCGGCACCGTCACCCGCAGCTTATCGCCCTTGGCGGCAATGCGCGCACGCCAGGCGTTGATGTCACGCCAGTCGGCGTCGCCCGCCAGATTCAGCTGGCCGCGCGTGGTGCTGAGCAGCCCTTCCAGCGTCGAGGTCATGCCGTTGAAATTCACCGCCAGCCGCGCATCGGTCATATCGAACGGCATCCAGTGCCCCTGCACCTTCGCCCGATCCAACGCCAGGCGCCCGAACACCAGCGGCTTCTGCGCGCTGCCGCCCAGGCGCAGGTTGGCGTTCAGCATGCCCGCCGCGCTTTCGCCCTTCATCAGCGCCGGGTTGATCAGCGCCAGTGAGATGTTGGTGATATTGACGTTGCCGCTGATGGTGCGCCGCACCTGCGGATCCGCCACCTGGATATTGCCGTCGAACTGGCCGTTGTTGGTCAGCTTGATCCGCCAGTCGGCCAGCGCGCGACCGTTGTTCAGGCCGGCGTTGAGGGTCAGCGTGTCGAAGGCGATCGGCAGCGCGTTGCCCTGCACCTGCTGCACCACTTTGACGCCGTTGCCGGCCAGCGTGACTTTCGCCTCCGGCAGCGCGCCGCCCGGTTTCCAGCTGACGTCGGCCCGGCCGGTGAACACCCCGCTCAGGGCGGTTTCCGGGCCGAGGAACGGCTTGATCATCGCCAGATCGAACCGATTGAGCACCACGCTGGCCTGGCCGCTCTGGCCGGCTTCAATGGTCTTGGGCACGCACAGCTCGGCGTTCGGGTTCTGCCAACAGTGCGGCCCGACGCTGATTTTCTGCTCGGTGTTCAGGTAGTCCAGCGCGATGGCGCGCGTCAGGCGCCATTCCCCTACCGGCGTATCGAAGCGAGTGTTGTTCAGATTGCCGCGCCAGCGCTGCTGCTGGCGATCGAAGCTGCCCTGCAGCGCCAGTTGGCCGGAGACCGGTTTGCCGTCGATCTTCAGCTGCAGTTGGTGCTGCTTCTCGCTGCCCTTGGCGTCGAGAGTCAACAGGCTGACCTCCAGCGCATCCTGCTTCAACTGCTCGACGCGTACCGCCAGTTGCCCCTGAATCTGATCCGTGGAGCGCACGTCGCCGTCTATTTTCACGCGGTTGATGCGCAGCGCCTGCCACTGCAGGCCGGATGCGGTCAAATCCGCCAGCAGCTGCGGCGCCTGCAGATTGCCGCGCAGCTTCAGCAGCCCTTTGGCGGTGCCGCCCAGGCCCGGCAGCGCGCCGTCCAGACGCGGCGCGTCGATGTTGGCGTCCAGGTTCCAGCTCTTCTCGTCCAGCTGCCCTTTGACGTTCAGTTGGTTACGCCCCAGCGCCAGATCGATGCCGGGGATTTTCCACTGCCCGGCGGCGTTGCCGCTCAGCGTACCGCGCGCCGTGACCTTGTTCTGCTTCACGTTGCCGTCCAGCTGCAGCACCGGCACCTGCAGTTGCCAGCTGCCGCCGTGCAGGCTGCCGCGCGTGGTGATCTTGCCGTCGAGTTTCGCCGGCCATTCCGGCCACTGCTTGGCGGTATTGATGCCGCTCAGCGTCAATTGCGAGTTCCAGCTGATGGCCTTGCTCCAGTCCACCAGCGCAGTGAGATCGGTATTGCCCTGCAGCGCCGCCAGGCGCAGGCGCTCCAGCTTGAACTGCTCGACGTTGCCTTTGCCGTCCAGCGTCAGCACCGCCGGCGGCAAGTCCTGGCCTTTCAGATTGGCGCGCGTCGACAGCGCGTAGTCGGTCGCCTTGCCGTTAAAGCGCAGACGGAAATCGTTGACCTGATACTGCGCCTCGCCGCTCAGCGGCCATTTCAGCTGCTTGCTCTGCAACGTCAGCGCCAGCGGCAGGCCGGCTTCGGCCAGCCGGGTTTGCACATCGAGCTGGGCGCCGACCGGGCCGGACAGGTTCAGCGCCACCTTCAGCTCGTCACGCAGCCCGCCGCCGACGTTCAGCTTCACCTTCTCGC
The DNA here is from genome assembly GCF_030954545.1 of Serratia sp. MF1(2023). Classification (NCBI taxonomy): domain Bacteria; kingdom Pseudomonadati; phylum Pseudomonadota; class Gammaproteobacteria; order Enterobacterales; family Yersiniaceae; genus Serratia; species Serratia sp. MF1(2023). Next base: position 16,493 of record NZ_JAVHUX010000024.1, read on the forward strand.
CCTTCAGCGGTTCGATGTTCAGCGCGCTGTTGGCGGTCAGGGACACCGGCCAGTCGCCGGTCAGCGTTGCCTGCCCCTGCAGCGACAGCGTGCCCTGCGGCGACTTCACGTCGAAGTTGTCCAGCTGGATATGTTGATCCTGCGTGCTGGCCTGCAGCAACAGGCTCGTGATCAGCACGTCGGTATCGCCGGTCAAGCGCAGCTGCTCGCCGCTGATCTCTTTGACGGTGATATCCAGCGGCAGGCGGATGTCCGGCAGATCCGGCAACAGCGGTTTGGCGAACAGTTCCTTCAGCGTTTCGCCCAGCGGCTTCTCTTCCGGCTGAGGTGCCGGCTTCGCCGCGTCGGTAACCTGCTCGCCGACCTTTTTCGCCACCTCGACCGCCGGCTGCACCGCTTCCGGCAGCGGGTTTTGCGGGGTTTTCGGCAAGGCGATCAGCAGCGAGCCGATCTTGGTCGGCATCAGCGTCAGCGCGCGCTCTTGCCACTGCGCGCCGGTGCGGAACTCGGCCAGCGAGATGGCGGTGTCGTCGACGGTGACCTTGACGTTGTTCAACGCCAACAGGCGCAGCGTGATCGGGTAAGGCGTGCTGAGATTGGTGGTCGGCTCACTGCTCTCCTCCACCGGCGCGGAAGGCGCCATCTCTTTGGTGTTCACCGCCACGTCCACATCCTGGGCGGTCAAGGCATTGACGCACAGCGAGCTGCGCTTAAAGCAGGAGAGATCGAGCGACAGATGGAACTGCCCGGCGTTGACCGTCACGCCCGGCATCTGATACTTCACGCCCTTCAGCGTCAGATCGCGCCAGCCGCCGCTGACGCCGGCGATCTCCAGCCCCGGCACCCAGCGCGCCGCGCCGTTGATGACCATATGCAAACCGGTGGTGGTGCCTATCAGGAAGGCCAGGCCGCCGATCAGCAACAGCAGAACGACCAGAAATCCGAGACAAATCTTTTTAACCAGGCTCATAGTTCAGGCCCCAAACCGATGTAGAACTGCATCCCGTGGGTGTCCTTGTCTCCCACAGGCGCGGCGATATCCAGCTTCACCGGCCCCACCGGCGACTGCCAGCGCACGCCTACGCCGGCGCCGGTCTTGAAGTTGCTCTTCTTGATATCGTTCACCGCTTCACCGGAGTCGACGAACATCGCCCCCCACCATTTGCCGGTCACGTTGTATTGGTACTCCAGCGAGCCGGTCAGCATCTTGGAGGCGCCGGTCAGCTTGCCGTCGTCACCGCGCGGCGAGATGTCTTTGTACTTGTAGCCGCGAATGCTGCGGTCACCGCCGGCGAAGAAGCGCAGATCCGGCGGCACCTTGTCGAAGTCGTTGGTTTCTATCCAGCCCACCTGCCCGCGCGCCACAAAACGATGCTTGTCGGCCAGGGTGCGGATCCAGACGTTCTGCGCCTGCATCAGCGCAAAGTCCACGCCGGAGCCCCAGGAGGTGTCGGACACGTCGATAGAGTAGCGCTGGCTGTCGCCCCAGGTCGGCATCAGACCGCCGCGCGAACGGGTGCGGCTGAAGCTGACGCCGGGATACAGCAGCATGGTGGTGTTGCTGACGTTACCCTGGGTAAAGTTATCCCAGCGCCAGGTCAGGTTGATCGCCCGCTGCCAGCCGCTGGAAAGATCCCAGTTGCGCGAGGCCACCACTTTGGAGGTGACGGACTTGGTGTCGTTAAGATCGACGTTCTTGACGCCGCCCTGCAGCAGGTAATACTGCTCCAGCGGGTTCTTGAGCAACGGGATTTTGTAGGTCAGATCCAGCTGCTGCTCCGGCGCCGACACGCTGGCGCTGGTTTCCAGGCTATGCCCGCGATCGTTGAGCCAGGGCTTTTTCCAGGTGCCTTTCACCCGCGGGCCGACGTCGGTGGAGTAGCCGATACCGGTTTCGACGGTGTTGCGCGTGCGCGGCGTCACCAGCGCGTCCAACGGCAAAATCTTGTTCTCTTTGGCATCGTTGAAATCAGGGGACACCACCACCGAGTTGAACCAGTTGGTGGCGGACAAACGGCGGTTCAGCTCGGCCAAATCCTCCGAACTGTAGTAATCCCCCTGATGAAAGGGCACCAGATTTTGCAGATAGTCTTCGCGGATTTGCGAACCGGTGAATTTCACCTTGCCGAAGCGGTAACGTTCGCCGCTGTTGAAATCGATATCCCAAAACGCCTTGTGCAGATCTTCGGCCACGCCGAGTTGGCTTTTGGTCATGTCGGCGTCGAAGTAGCCTTTGCGCAGCGCCAGGCCGGTGAGCGAGCCTTTGAAACTGTCATACTTGCCGTGGTTGAGGATCTCGCCGATGGTCGGCCGCCCCTTCTTCACCAGCGCCAGGTAGTCCTCATCGGTCTTCGCGCCGCCTTCCAGCACGATGTTGGCGCCGGCGATACGCACCGGTTCGCCCGGATTGACCTTGGCGTGCAGCACCGGGCGCGACATCCCCGGCCGATCGTCCAGCGTAAACTCGATGGTCGGCTGGTAATAGCCGAGCGCGCGCAGCCCCTGGCGCACCGCCTCATCCACCCGCGCGCGGAAGCGCCCGTCGGTGCCGACCTCTTCAGGCGTGATCGACGACAGCCGCACCCGGACGTTTTTTTCCAACTCTCCGCTTAACCCCTCCACCTGCAAGCGCACGTTGGCCGCATAGGCCGCAGGTGCCGCAAGCAACACAGATATCAAGCACATGACCGGGTACTTTGGCACGTGTTCTCCTTATTGATTTTACTTTCCTGTTATGGTGTTCGCTCCGGGGCCAGGGCAGACTCCGCGCTATCATGACGGCAGCCCTCTTCAACCTTGTTCCGGACGCCGCCCGCCGCGCTTGCCACCACCGCGCAACAGGCGAATTCTTCACTTTTGGCGCTCAAAATACTGCGTTAAGCTTATACATAAACTCAACTTGCCACTTATTGTGGGCAAAGACGCGGTGAGATACAACCGAACCGCCCCCATGTAGGGTCAATTCTTACTGTGACAACAGGAGTCAACCGTGGTGCCATTTTTTGATAAATCACAAACCGTCGATAAGGCAAGCGCGCTGCCTGGCCGCACCACGCCAATGCCTGTCACAACGCTCAACGTGGTCACCGAACACTCGATGACCCAGGTGCCGGCAGGCATGGAGGTGGCGATCTTCGCCATGGGCTGTTTCTGGGGCGTTGAGCGCCTGTTCTGGCAGCAGCCGGGCGTCTACAGCACCGCCGCCGGCTACAGCGGCGGCTACACGCCGAACCCGACCTACCGCGAAGTGTGCAGCGGCCAGACCGGCCACGCCGAAGTGGTGCGCGTGGTGTTCGATCCGCAGGTCGTCAGCTACAAACAGCTGCTGCAGGTGTTCTGGGAAAATCACGATCCGGCGCAGGGCATGCGCCAGGGCGGCGACGTCGGCACCCAGTACCGCTCGGCGATTTATACGCTGAGCCCGGAGCAGCAGGCCGAGGCGGAAAGCAGCCTGCAGCGCTTCCAGCAGGCGATGGAGGCGGCGGGCGACAAGCGCGTCATCACTACCGAGATCGCGCCGGCGCTGCCGTTCTATTACGCGGAAGACGATCATCAGCAGTACCTGTTCAAGAATCCGGAAGGCTACTGCGGGCTGGGCGGCATCGGCGTTTGCCTGCCGCCGCAGGGCTGATCCGATGCCGGCCGGCGGCACTTTTTTAACCGCTGGCGGCCCCTGTGGGGCAACTGCTATACTGTGCGGGCCGCTTCTGCGGCCCGATAGCTTCCCTTCTGGTTGTTATCGCTGCTTTTTTTACTATGTACTACCCTTCCTCAAGAGCGCCGGCATCCCGTCGGCACGTATGGATAGATTATGTTAAACAGTATTTTACTGATTCTTTTTCTGATCGCGGTGAGTGCGTTCTTCTCACTGTCGGAAATCTCTCTGGCCGCCTCGCGCAAGATCAAACTGAAGCTGATGGCGGACGAAGGCAACGTCAACGCCGCCAGAGTGCTTAAACTGCAAGAAACCCCAGGCATCTTCTTCACCGTGGTGCAGATCGGCCTGAACGCCGTGGCCATCCTCGGCGGTATCGTCGGCGACGCGGCTTTCTCTCCCACCTTCAAGGTGTTGTTCGATCGTTTCCTGTCGCCCGAACTGGCGGAACAGGTCAGCTTCATCTGCTCCTTCGTGCTGGTGACCAGCCTGTTTATCCTGTTCGCCGATTTGACCCCGAAGCGCATCGGTATGATTGCACCAGAGACGGTCGCCGTCCGGATCATCAACCCGATGCGTTTCTCCATCATGATCTTCCGCCCGCTGGTGTGGTTCTTCAACGGCATGGCCAACCTGATCTTCCGTATGTTCAAGCTGCCGATGGTGCGCAAGGACGACATCACCTCCGACGACATCTACGCGGTGGTGGAAGCCGGCGCCCTGGCGGGCGTGCTGCGCAAGCAGGAACATGAGCTGATTGAAAACGTGTTCGAACTGGAATCGCGCACCGTGCCGTCTTCGATGACCTCGCGCGAAAGCGTGGTGTACTTCGACCTGCGCGAAAGCGAAGAGAGCATCAAGGAGAAGGTCTCGACCCATCCGCACTCCAAGTTCCTGGTGTGCGACGGCCATATCGATCAGGTGGTCGGCTACGTCGACTCCAAAGACCTGCTGAACCGCGTGCTGGGCAACCAGAGCCTGGTGCTGAGCAGCGGCGTGCAGATCCGCTCGGCGCTGATCGTGCCGGATACGCTGACGCTGTCCGAAGCGCTGGAAAGCTTCAAGACCGCCGGCGAAGACTTCGCGGTGATCCTCAATGAATATGCGTTGGTGGTGGGCATCATCACCCTCAACGACGTGATGACCACGCTGATGGGCGATTTGGTCGGCCAGGGCCAGGAAGAGCAGATCGTGGCGCGCGACGAAAGCTCATGGCTGATTGAGGGCGGCACGCCGATCGACGACGTGATGCGCGTGCTGGATATCGACGAGTTCCCGCAGGCAGGCAACTACGAGACCATCGGCGGCTTTATGATGTATATGCTGCGCAAGATCCCGAAACGCACCGACTTCGTCAAATACGCCGGCTACAAGTTCGAAGTGGTGGATATCGACAGCTACAAGATAGACCAGTTGCTGGTCACCCGGCTGAGCGACAAACCGGCAGCGGTGCTGCCGAAAGCGCCGGAAGACACCCCGTAGCTTGACGGCGATAAGACAAAAACATCAGCGGCCCCATCGGGGCCGCATTTTTTTACCGCTGTCAGCGAGGTGTTCACCCCATCTCGGCCTGCAGCAGCAGCACCTGACGGTTCACTTCAGACATCACGCTGAAATGGCGCTTGTCGCGAATCTTCGGCGGCAGGATTTTCCCCTCGTCGAATTCAAATGCGCCCACGTCCTTGATATACAGCCTTCCGCGAAACAGGGTCTTAACGTACTTCGCCACTTTCAAAGGGTTATAACGCTGGAAGATTCTCATTCTTTTACGCTCCTCCCGTTGATCCATGCGCTCAGCGAGCCGCCAAAGGTGGCAGCCTCGAAATTCAGAACGCAACTTGATTGCATGTAGTAGACCCAGTAAAGACCAGATCGTTCACTTCTGCCCGGTGATCTGCACTGGATTTACACTTTTTGACAGAATTGTATATGATAATTTATAACGTTTTCAGGATATCCCTTCAAAATCTGATGATTAGCGAACCAAGGGAAAATCTGCGATCCGGTTAACAGGACAGACCTCTTATCACATCCTATGCTTTAGGCTGTCGAAGTGCTGTCGCACAAATTCCCCCCATTACAAGGAGAAAGCATGAAAACAAGTCGCATGCTGATGGTATCCCTGCTGCTCGCCCCGCTTTTCGCTTCCGCGCACAACTTCCAGCTCCAGCAGCGCGTGGCGCCGGTCGGCGTCAGCGACAAAGGAGAGCTCAATTACGCTGAAGGTAATTTTAGCTACCAGAACTGGAACAGCGCGCAGCTCAGTGGAAAAGTGCGAGTGATACAACATATTGCCGGCCGCAGCTCCGCCAAAGACATGAACGACCCACTGATTGAAGCGATCAAGAAGGCGAAGCTACCACACGATCGTTACCAAACGACGACAATCGTCAACACCGACGATGCCCTGATGGGCACCGCGATGTTTGTGCGCAGCAGCATTGAAGACAGCAAGAAGGAGTTCCCGTGGTCGCAGTTTATCGTCGACAGCGACGGTAACGTGCGCAAGGCCTGGGATCTGCAGCCGAAAGGCTCCGCCATCGTGGTGCTGGATAAGCAAGGGCGCATTCAGTTTGCCAAAGACGGCGCGCTGACGCCGGAAGAGGTGCAGCAGGTGATGTCCAAGCTGCACCAGCTGTTGGCGAACTAACTCAGAACAGCGACACCCGGAAGCCGGGGTTGAGGAAGGATTCACGCGGGGTATAGAGCAACGGCTTGCCCTGCCAATCGTGAATTTGCGCCCCGGCGGCCACCGCCACCGCATGCCCTGCGGCGGTATCCCAAATGTTGGTCGGCCCGAAGCGCGGATAGAGCTGCGCCTTGCCTTCCGCCACCAGGCAGAACTTCAGCGAGGAACCGACGGACACGGTCTGGTGCTCGCCCAGTTGCTGCAGATAATCTTTCAGCTCGTCGTCGATATGCGAGCGGCTCACCACCACCAGCGGCGGATGCGCGTTGCTGACGCCGATCGCCTGCCGCACGCCCTTCTCTTCTTTCCAGGCCTTGCCGCGCTCCGCCAGATACAATACGTCTATCGCCGGCGCGTACACTACGCCCATCACCGCCTGCCCCTCTTCAATCAGGGCGATATTGACCGTGAACTCACCGTTGCGGTGCAAGAACTCTTTGGTGCCGTCCAGCGGATCGACCAGCCAGTAACGCGTCCAGCTGCGGCGCTCTTCCCACGCCGGCGGATCTTCTTCCGACAGCAGCGGCACCTCTGGCGTCAGCGCCGCCAGGCCGCGCTTGATGATGTGATGCGCCGCCAGATCGGCCGCCGTCACCGGTGAATCATCTTTTTTCTGTGCGACATCAAGCGGTTGTTCACCGTCGTACACCGCCATGATCGCCGCCCCCGCCTCGCGGGACAGTTGGCAAATTCGCTCTAACATCATGCACCTCAACTCTGCATCTCCGTGGGAAATTTCCCTCTGTCTCTGCTAGCAGACTAGTTTTTTTTACGCCGAATATCCATCTCAACCGGCTAACCCCCGGGAATTCCTCAGATCTTGTTGGGCACAACTGTGAACTTCCCCGCGTTACCTGCCGCCGTTTTCTGCCACACTTCACAGTTTACTGTGGCAAGCAATGTTAATTACATTTCCCTCTGCGATAACACTCGAATAATGGAATGGAGAGCCCCCAAATGATGAAGCATCCACTGACGCTGTCCGCGCTTGCGCTGCTGGTGTGCGCCTCGGCGCAGGCGGCGACCGTCGATCTGCGCGTGCTGGAAACCACCGATCTGCACAGCAACATGATGGACTTCGATTACTACAAGGACACGCCGACCGACAAGTTCGGCCTGGTGCGCACCGCCAGCCTGATCCAGCAGGCGCGCCAACAGGCTACCAACGCGGTGTTGGTGGACAACGGCGACATCATTCAGGGCAGCCCGCTCGGCGACTACATGGCGGCCAAGGGGTTGAAGCCGGGCGACGTGCACCCGGTCTATAAGGCGATGAACACGCTGGACTACGTGGTCGGCAACATCGGCAACCATGAGTTCAACTACGGGCTGGACTACCTGAAGAACGCCATCGCCGGCGCCAAATTCCCGTACATCAACGCCAACGTCGTCGACGCCAAAACGCAAAAACCGCTGTTCACGCCGTACATCATCGTCGATACGCCGGTGAAGGACCGCGACGGCAAGGCGCATACGCTTCGCATCGGCTACATCGGCTTCGTGCCGCCGCAGATCCTGGTGTGGGATAAAGCTAACCTGCAGGGCAAAGTGACGGTGGACGACATCACCGCCACCGCCAAGCGCTACGTGCCGGAAATGCGTAAACAGGGCGCCGATCTGGTGGTGGCGATCCCGCATTCCGGGCTGTCCAGCGAGCCTTACAAGGCAATGGCGGAAAACTCGGTCTATTACCTCAGCCAGGTGCCGGGCATCGACGCCATCATGTTCGGCCACGCCCATGCGGTGTTCCCGAGCAAGGACTTCGCCAACATCAAAGGCGCGGATATCGATAAAGGCCTGCTGAACGGCGTACCGGCGGTGATGCCGGGCCAATGGGGCGATCATCTCGGCGTGGTCGACCTGCAGCTCAACAACGATGGCGGCAGCTGGAAAGTGACCGCCGCCAAAGCGGAAGCGCGGCCGATCTACGACAAAGAGAACAAGAAATCGCTGGCGGCGGAAGACGCCGCGCTGGTGAAAGTGTTGGCGGACGATCACAAGGGCACGCGCGAGTTCGTCAGCCAGCCGATCGGCAAATCCGACGGCAACATGTACAGCTACCTGGCGCTGGTGCAGGACGATCCGACGGTGCAGATCGTCAACAATGCGCAGAAGGCCTACGTTGAACATTACATTCAGGGCGATCCGGATCTGGCCGATCTGCCGGTGCTGTCGGCGGCGGCGCCGTTCAAGGTCGGCGGCCGCAAGAACGATCCGGCCAGCTTCGTCGAAGTGGAAAAGGGCCAGCTCACCTTCCGCAACGCCGCCGATCTCTATCTCTACCCCAATACCCTGGTAGTAGTGAAGGCCAGCGGCAAAGAGGTGAAAGAGTGGCTGGAGTGCTCCGCCGGCCAGTTCAACCAGATCGACGTCAACAGCGCCAAGCCGCAGGGCTTGATCAACTGGGACGGCTTCCGCACCTATAACTTCGACGTGATCGACGGCGTCAACTACCAGATCGACGTCAGCCAGCCGGCACGCTACGACGGCGAATGCCAGCTGATCAACGACAAGGCGGAGCGCATCAAGCAGCTGACCTTCAACGGCAAGCCGATCGATCCGAACGCCACCTTCCTGGTCGCCACCAACAACTACCGCGCCTACGGCGGCAAGTTTGCCGGCACCGGCGACAAACACATCGCCTTCGCTTCGCCGGATGAGAACCGTTCGGTGCTGGCGGCCTACATCAGCGCCGAAACCCAACGGCACGGCGCGGTGCATCCGCAGGCGGACAACAACTGGCGTTTGGCGACCTTCAACAGCCAGCAGCCGCTGGATATCCGCTTCGAGACTTCGCCGTCGGACAAAGCGACGGCGTTTATCAAGGAGCACGCTCAATATCCGATGATCGCCGAGGGCAATGATCGTATCGGCTTCACGGTCTATCGCATCGATTTAAGCGCGAAATAATCACCCGGCCGGGGCAATTCCCCGGCCAGCTTCGCTATTTTCCCACTGGCGCGCCCTTTAAATTGCATTTAAAATGCATGTTATAAAATTCCTTCGTTTAAAGAGGCACTACCATGGATTACCGCAACCAATCCCTTGGCGCGCTCGCCATCGCCATTCCCCGGGCATCCCGGCTGTTTCGCCAGCATCAGCTGGATTTCTGCTGCGGCGGCCGGCAGTCGCTGGCGCGCGCCGCCGAGCGTAAAGGGCTGGACATCGACCAGTTGGAGAACGCGCTGGCCGCACTCGCCGCCACGCCGGAACAAAGCCGGGACTGGCGCACAGCGCCGCTCGGTGAGGTGATCGATTACATTCTGCCGCGCTTTCATCAGCGGCACCGCGAGCAATTGGCCGAACTGGTGCTGATGGCGGAAAAAGTCGAACGCGTGCACGGCGACAAACCCAGCTGCCCGCGCGGGTTGGCGAAGCAGCTGAACCTGATCCGTCTGGATCTGGAGAATCACATGATGAAAGAGGAACAGATCCTGTTCCCGCTGATCAAACAGGGCATGGGGCCGCAGGCCGCCGGACCGATTTCGGTGATGGAGCATGAACATGACGAGGCGGGTGAGCAGCTGGAAGTGGTGAAGTTCCTCACCGATAACGTGACGCCGCCGGAGGGCGCCTGCACCACCTGGCGAGCGCTGTACACCGGCATCGATGAGTTTATCGGCGATCTGATGGAGCACATCAGCCTGGAAAACAATCTGCTGTTCCCGCGCGCGCTGCGCGGCGCATAAAATAAGGGCGCCACGAAGGCGCCCGGAGCAATCCTCGGTGGGATTACAGGATTTCCAGCAGCTCGACGTCGAACACCAGCGCGCTGAACGGCGGGATGGACGCGCCTGCGCCACGCTCGCCGTAGGCCAGGTTATGCGGGATATACAGCTGCCATTTGGAGCCGACCGGCATCAGGGTCAGCGCTTCGATCCAGCCTGGGATCACGCCGCTGACCGGGAATTCTGCCGGCTGGCCGCGCTCGACCGAGCTGTCGAACACGTCGCCGTTGATCAGACGACCGGTGTAGTGCACGCGCACACGGTCCTGACGGGACGGGATCGGGCCGTTGCCCTGCTCCAGGACGGAGAACTGCAGGCCGGACTCGGTCAGCGTCACGTCGTCGCGCTTGGCGTTGTCGTCCAGGAATTTCTGGCCTTCAACGGCCATCGCCTGCTGGCGCTCGCGGCGCACCGCGTCCGCACGCTCGTGGATTTCACGCAGCGCACGGTGCACCACGTCTACCGGAACCGCCGGGGCATTCCCTTCCAGCGCGTCACGCAGGCCCGCCAGCAAAGCTTCCGGTTGCAAACCTTCCAGCCCGGACTCTTGCAGCTGCTGGCCGACCTGTAAACCAATCCCGTAACTTGCTTGCGCTTCAACGCTGTCAAAAGAAGGGGTTGTCATGGGGTTTTCCTTAAGTCTGTAAAAAGTCGAAAGCGCAGCATAACAGCGCGTCAATGCCGGGTAAAATCTTGTGTGGAGAATGATGACTTTTGTCGTAGAAAAAGAAACAATAACCTTCTGTTAACGCCCGCAGCCGCAAACCCCGGCCCTGCCGCTCAGCCGCCTTTCACTTCAATCAGTTAGCGGACTATACTGAAAGCAGGATATCGGGCAGGCGACGCGTTTGCCGCGCCGCGCTCATTATTTCGCCGTCGAAGAGAGGTCACCATGGGCAGAATCGCGCCCAGGAGAAGGAAAACCACCCGCATCTACCAGCCGCTGCTGCGCACCTGGCTGAACGTCAGCCAGCGCCTGAAATCGGGCGCCGCACCCACGTCTGAAGGCGCGGAACCGCCATCGGAGCCACCGCCGGCCAACGACAAAATGCAGCAGGTCAAAGCGCTGCTGGCCAAAGTCTGGCATCTGCCGGACGGTTTCCATTGGATGGAGCCGCTGCCCTACTTTCACCGCCGCTGGGTGCTGATTTTCGGCGCTATCCTGCTGCTGGCCCTGCTGTGGCCCTACTCGCCCGAAAGACAGCCGTTCCCGGTATCCCAGCAGGAAACCAGCGTGCCGTTGCAGGCCGAGCGGCAAAACGGCGGCGGCGCCACTCCAGCCAACGAACCGACGCCGGCGGGCAACTGGCAGCGTTACCAAATTCAGCCCGGCCAGACCCTGGCGCAGCTGTTTCGCGACAACAATCTGCCGGTGAATGAAGTGTTCGCCATGGCGCAGGTGGAAGGCGGCGACAAGCCGCTGAGCAACATGAAAGCCGGCCAGGAAGTGCGCATCGAACGCGGTGCCAACGACATGATTAACGCGCTGTCGGTGACCACGGTGGACAACAGCCAGGCGCTGTTCCGCCGCCAGGCCGACGGCAGCTACCGCCGGGAACGTTAACCTCTACAGCTGCGCCAGCAAAAACTCGCGCAGCACCACGCCCTGGTTGTGCTCGGTATCTTTGCTGCCATACAGCAGCGTCAGCGCTTGCCCCTGCCGTAACAGCGCCACCAGCGGCCGCCAGGCGTCGTTGGCCGCCAGCTGTTGGCGATAACGCGCCTCGAAGACCGCCCACTGGTCGGTATGCTGATGGAACCACTTGCGCAGCTCATCATCCGGCGCCACCTGTTTCAGCCACTGCACGCCCGTCAGCCGCTCCTTGCTGATGCCGCGCGGCCATAGCCTGTCTATCAGATAACAGTGTTCCGGCGCCGGCGCGCTGAAATCGTAAACCCGCTGTAGCGTAATCTTTGCCATCGCACGCTCTCCTTTTCATCCCGTCTTCAAGCGTAGCGCGTTTTGCCGGGCGCAGAAAAGCAAAACGCCAGCGCGAGGCTGGCGTTTTAACCGGGTTAACAGCAGCGTAAATTACGCTTCTGCAACCACAACTACATTCAGCTGTGCGAACACGTCGCTGTGTACCTGGAAGTGCACTTCGTGCTCGCCAGTGGTACGCAGAACGCCGTTCGGCAGACGAACTTCGCTCTTGGCAACTTCAACACCTGCCGCAGTCACTGCGTCAGCGATGTCGCGGGTGCCGATAGAGCCGAACAGTTTACCTTCGTCGCCAGATTTGGAAGCGATGGTGACTGAACCCAGTTCGTTGATCTTGGTTGCGCGAGCTTCAGCAGCAGCCAGAACGTCAGCCAGTTTGGCTTCCAGTTCAGCACGGCGTGCTTCGAAGAACTCAACGTTTTTCTTGGTAGCAGGAACAGCTTTGCCCTGTGGTACCAGGAAGTTACGAGCGTAGCCCGCTTTAACGTTAACTTGATCACCCAGGCTGCCCAGGTTTGCTACTTTATCAAGCAGAATAACTTGCATTACCTTATCCTCTCAAAGTCGTTAATGGACAGTGGCCGATTACTGATGACGATCAGTGTACGGCAACAAAGACAGGTAGCGCGCGCGCTTGATAGCACGGGCCAGCTGGCGCTGATATTTTGCACGAGTACCGGTGATACGGCTCGGTACAATTTTACCACTTTCGGTGATGTAGTTTTTCAGCGTAGCGATGTCTTTATAGTCAATCTCTTGAACGCCTTCCGCGGTGAAACGGCAGAACTTGCGACGACGGAAATAACGTGCCATTTGGCTAGTCTCCAGAATCTATCAATTCAATCTGCTCGGCATGCAGAACCAATTTACTCAGCCCGTTGCGCCCTTGATGGCAGCTTACAAAGCCTTGCACGGTAATCTGACTGCCGACCGTTAATCTTTGAGTTAGTGCTTGTGACTGTTGTCCGCTGACAACCACGGGCATTCGGCACCATGCTTGTCTGCTGAATCCGGCTTCCATCTGCTGCGAACGGTGCTCTAGCACAAATTGGCAGTGCGGTATCCCGGAAGGACTCACTTTTCGAACCGGCGCCTTGCACACAGTGCCCGACAAAACCAGACGATTAGCCGTCACGGCGGCAATTACTCTTCAGAATCCCCAGCATCTGCATCATCTGCGGTTTCGTTAGCGAAGTCTTCGCGGCGATCGCCACGACGTTCGTCTTTCGCTTTAACCATCGGAGATGCTTCAGTTACCGCGTGCTTAACGCGCATAACCATGCTGCGGATAACGGCGTCGTTGAAGCGGAAGTTAGTTTCCAGCTCATCGATCGCTTCCTGCGGCGCTTCAACGTTCAGCAGAACGTAGTGAGCCTTGTGCAGTTTGTTGATCGGATAAGCCAGCTGACGGCGGCCCCAGTCTTCCAGACGGTGAATCTGACCTTGCGCGTTAGTGATGGTAGCACTGTAACGCTCGATCATGCCCGGAACCTGTTCGCTTTGGTCAGGATGGACCATAAAAACGATTTCGTAATGACGCATCGAATTGCTCCTTACGGATTATTCAGCCTCCTGTCAGGGTCAACCGCGGCCCATGGAAGCAAGGAACGTGTTTAGTGTGCGGCTGAAAAATGACGCGTAATCATACTGACGCAGGGCGGGAAACTCAAGGACTGCGTGGGTTTTATTCGCGTTAATGTGAGGCGTTATGGGAAATAGCACGATTTGCTCGTGGGAGAACCTATGTACGCCGATCCATCGGTTTCAAAAATCTTTCAATGAAATCAGCGCTGAGTCACAAATCTATTTCACTTTTTTTGAAAGAGGCCATCAAAAGACCCCGCTTTTTAATCCGCCGCAACGGACTAAAATTAACCATATCCGCCGCAGACAGCGCGACGAAAAAGATTCCAGGTTATTCAATGCAGATAAATGACTTTTTGCCGCAGCGACACTCGCTGTCAGGCCGTAACGGCAAAAAGTAAGAGAGGCACTATGAAACGCATCATTCTCGCAACGGCGCTGGCCGCCCTGTTCTCCGCCAACGTAATGGCCGCCACGGAGATCACGTCGCACCAGGCCGATCAACGCCAGAGCGTCGGCTTCATCACCCTGAACCAGAACGTGGTTTCGCCGGATGACGCCAGCAGCCAGGTCAGTAAAATCGCCGATCAACGCGGCGCGACCTCTTATCGCATCATCGCCCTGCACGAACCGGGCGACAACAGCACGATGCACGTCAGCGCCGAGCTGTATCGCTAAAGAGACAAGCCACGCCAGGGAAATCCCCAGGGCTTCATCAGAAAGCCCGTTCAGTCCGCACCGGAGCGCCGCTCGTTGGGCGCTCCGCTTTCCTCATCACAGCTTGAGCAGCGCCGGCATGCTGAACGCCTTGCCCGGATTGTGCAATTGCAGCGCCGTCCGCAGATAGTTCGTTCGCGTTTGCAGCAGCTCTGCGCTTTCCGCCAGCGTCGCCCGCTGTTCGAACGAGAGCGTACCGGCTGCCGCGGGGTGAGTGGGCGCCGCTTTCGCCGCGGAGGCGAACAGCGCCGTCACGTTTTGCATCGTCTGCGCGGTGATGCGCGACAGCGGATTCGCTTTGTTTTGCCGCGCCTTGCCGTCGGCGGCCCCCAACATCTCGCTGAAGGCCGCTGAGTTAAGCTCGGCGCGTGCTTTCATCGTTCCCATTAAACCGGCCGCACTGCCTAATGCTGGTCACTTAAGGGTGGCCAGCAACTTTTTTATCTGGATATTTCCTGCTTCTGGCTCTGAGCTCTCTCGGATAACTTCGCTCTCTGCGACCTGGCAACACCAGCCATTTTGCCTGTTCATACAACGTTCTGAGC
>NZ_JAVHUX010000018.1:0-187539 GCF_030954545.1 Serratia sp. MF1(2023)
GCTCAGAACGTTGTATGAACAGGCAAAATGGCTGGTGTTGCCAGGTCGCAGAGAGCGAAGTTATCCGAGAGAGCTCAGAGCCAGAAGCAGGAAATATCCAGATAAAAAAGTTGCTGGCCACCCTTAAGTGACCAGCATTAGCCACACGGCGGGTTTTTTATTGCGCCCGAGGCGCTGCATTTCGACTCAGGTCGCCAAAACGCTTCAGCGGGCTTTGGCGGCGTTTTCTCCCCTACTCCAGGGAGTGAATCGCTTCTTTATAATGCTTGCGGCAGACGGAGACATAGCTCTCGTTACCGCCAATCACCACCTGCTCACCGGCGTGCATCGCCTGGCCGTTTTCATCCAACCGCAACACCATATTGGCTTTGCGCCCGCAGTGGCAGATGGTTTTCAATTCCACCAGCTTATCAGCCCAGGCCAGCAAATATTGGCTGCCGATAAACAGCTCACCGAGAAAATCAGTACGCAGGCCGTAGCACAATACGGGAATGTCCAGTTGGTCCACCACATCGCACAATTGCTCAACCTGGGCCTTGGTCAGAAACTGGCTTTCATCCAGCAGCACGCAATGCACCGGCTGCTGTTGATGCTCCTGCTGAATCATGGCGTACAGCATCGAGTCGTTGTTATAGAGCTGGGCCTGCGAGGATAAACCGATGCGCGAGCTGACTTTGCCTACCCCAAAGCGGTGATCGATCTCCGCAGTGAACACCAGCGTGCGCATACCACGTTCTTGATAGTTATATGAAGACTGTAGCAGCGCGGTGGACTTGCCGGCATTCATCGCAGAGTAATAAAAATAAAGTTGAGCCATGGCCCCGCAACTCCGATGGTATAAGAAATATTCAAATGTTGATTAGGACGGTGAGTGTACCATAACCCGCCCCCCGGCTCAGCCCAAAGCGAGCGAATATTGCGTTCGCCGTAATAATGCGCTTTCAAGCGAAACATATCCTTCTGTCGGCCCGTTCTTTTTACCGCTATTTACAGGATAATGTATGCCTGTCATCACTATTAATTCTTGCTAATGGTTAAGCCGGTCATTTGCCGATTAATGCATAATCCCCCCTTTCACCTCGGCAGGCGCCGCGACCGCGGCGGAGTGCTTGCCTATTATACGTGAGGCCAATACAGGGCATTTAATCACCTTCGTTCTCCCCCGACGTTTCCTGACGCAATCTTTACCCAGATACCCCTATTGTTTACAATGTCTGCCTCGTCATGACGTGATTAAGCCCACAGAACCCATTGTAATATTGATATAAATTACAGCGATAACTTATCGATGAAAGCCTTGCGCCACGCGCATTTTAAAGCATGCCTGCTGAAATTTTGACTTAAGTGCGGTGAGGGTAATAGTTAACAGCCCTTCCTATATTAGTCGGACAGATCCGATTAACGGTTTTTTAAAAGGTAAATTTGAGTATTCAAGTCAATTTGGCTATTGCAGAAAGGAAAATAGCACTCTATTATTATCGAGAAGCCCCCCACCAATATAATTTGAGACTAGGACAATGAGCGAAGCATTAAAGATTTTGAACAACATCCGCACTCTGCGCGCCCAGGCAAGAGAATGCACACTGGAAACGCTGGAAGAAATGCTCGAGAAACTGGAAGTTGTTGTGAACGAACGTCGCGAAGAAGACAGCCAGGCTCAAGCAGAAATCGAAGAACGCACCCGTAAACTGCAGCAATACCGCGAAATGCTGATTGCTGACGGTATCGATCCGAATGAACTGCTGCAAACCATGGCTGCCAACAAGGCTGCCGGCAAAGCAAAACGTGCAGCACGTCCTGCTAAATACCAATATAAAGACGAAAACGGCGAACTGAAAACCTGGACCGGCCAAGGCCGTACCCCTGCGGTGATTAAGAAAGCTATCGAAGAGCAAGGTAAATCTCTGGATGATTTCCTGCTGTAATAGCGATTCAGTCCGTATCTGAAAGGCTCCCTGCGGGGGGCCTTTTCATTTTAAAGCTTATAGCCGTGATCCCGCCTCATCCCTTTTCTTTTAGTAAATATCCTAATTCGCATTTTCCTCCTTGCACGAAATCCCAGTGAAAAAAAAGGGCCCTAAGGCCCCTTTATCGCATTTACCCTCGTTCAATTATTGAACCTGGTAGAATGCCTTATACCAATCAACAAAGCGCTTCACACCCTCTTCAACGCTGGTTTCCGGCTTAAAACCAATGTCACGATAAAGCTCTGCGGTATCCGCGCTGGTATCCATCACGTCGCCAGGTTGCATCGGCAGCATATTCTTGCGGGCCGTTACCCCCAAAGCCTGCTCCAATGCCGTGATATATTCCATCAGTTTAACGGGGGAGTTATTGCCGATATTATAAACATGATACGGCGCGGAACTGGTCGCCGGCGATCCCTGTTCAACGGTCCATGACGGATCTGCCTGCGGAATAACCGCCTGCAGCCGCACAATCGCCTCGGTGATATCATCAATGTAAGTAAAGTCACGGTGCATTTCACCGTGGTTATATACATCGATGCTCTCCCCCGCCAATATGGCCTTGGTAAACTTGAACAGCGCCATATCCGGACGCCCCCAGGGACCATATACGGTAAAGAAGCGCAGCCCCGTCGTCGGAAGACCGTATAAATGAGAGTAGCTGTGTGACATCAGCTCATTGGCTTTTTTGGTTGCCGCATACAGTGACACAGGGTGGTCGACAGAATCTTCGGTAGCAAACGGCAGCTTGCGATTGAGGCCATAAACAGAGCTGGAGGACGCGTAAAGTAAATGCTCGACCTTATTATGCCGGCAGCCTTCCAGCACGTTCAAATGGCCGATCAGGTTGGCGTCCGCATAAGCCAACGGGTTGACCAGCGAATAACGCACGCCGGCTTGCGCGCCCAAATGAATGACGCGCTGAAACTGATGCTCGGCGAACAATGCCGCCATGCCTTCGCGATCGGCCAAATCCAGCTTGATAAAGCGGAATCCCGGCTTATCCGCCAGTCTGTCCAGACGGGCCGTTTTCAGGCCCACGTCATAATAGTCATTCAGGTTATCGATGCCGACAACCTGATGCCCGGCGGTCAACAAACGCTCTGCAACGTGATAACCAATAAACCCTGCGGTGCCTGTAACCAGGAATTTCATGGTCACTCCTTAAATAACCGGTTTAATCGATGCACCGCGGCCAATCGCATAGTAGGTAAAGCCACGATTCGCCAAACGCTCCGGATCGTACAGGTTACGTCCATCGAAGATCACCGGCTGTTTCAACGCACCCTTGATCACGTCGAAGTCCGGCGCGCGGAAATTCTGCCATTCGGTGCAAATCACCAGCGCATCGGCGCCGTGCAACGCAGCCTCTTTGGTGCCCATCAGTTTCAGATCGTCACGCTGGCCATAGATGCGCTGAACTTCGTTCATCGCTTCCGGATCGTAGGCTTGAACGGTGGCGCCGGCAGCCCACAGTTGCTCCATCAGCACGCGGCTGGAGGCTTCACGCATGTCATCGGTATTCGGCTTGAACGCCAGGCCCCACAGTGCGAAGGTTTTGCCCTTCAAATCGCTGCCGAAATAGTCTTTGATAAAGCTGCTCAGCTTGTCTTTCTGTTGGTAGTTGACCTGCTCTACCGCCTGCAACAGCTTCGGTTGGTAACCGATCTGCTCCGCCGTGCGGATCAAGGCCTGCACATCTTTCGGGAAGCAAGAGCCACCGTAGCCACAGCCAGGGTAGATGAAGTGATAACCGATACGTGAATCGGAACCGATGCCCTGACGCACTTTCTCGATGTCCGCGCCCAGCATTTCCGCCAGGTTGGACATTTCGTTCATAAAGCTGATTTTGGTCGCCAACATGCAGTTGGCGGCGTATTTGGTCAGCTCCGCGCTGCGGATATCCATCATGATCATACGATCGTGATTGCGGTTAAACGGCTCGTACAGCTCGCGAATAGGTTCGATCACCTCTTTATTATCGGTACCGATCACGATGCGCTCAGGGCGCATGCAGTCAGCCACCGCAGCGCCTTCCTTCAGGAATTCAGGGTTGGACACCACGTCGAACGGCACGTCGCTGCCGCGCTTAGCCAGCGTTTCCGCCATCACCTGACGCACCTTGTCCGCCGTGCCGACCGGCACGGTGGATTTGTCGATCACCACTTTGCGATCGGTCATGTGCTCGGCGATGGTGCGCGCCACCGCGGTGACATATTTCAGATCGGCGGAGCCGTCCTCATCCGGCGGCGTGCCGACGGCGATAAACTGGATATTCCCGTGCGCCACGCCCGCTTTGGCATCGGTGGTGAAATGCAGGCGCCCGGCCTCATAGTTTTGCTGCACCAGCGGCGCCAGGCCCGGCTCAAAAATCGGGATATTCCCTTTTTTCAGGTTTTCGACTTTTCGCTCATCAACATCGATGCACATAACGTCATGGCCAACTTCAGCCAGCACCGCGGCCTGTACCAGCCCCACATAACCAATACCAAAAACTGTTACTTTCATGTGAAAATCCTAGTTTTTCAAATTAAGACGAAAGATCAAATTACTTCTTGTCAGCGGCAACAACCTGCTGCAGCCACTGAGAAAATTCTTTGCCCAGGTTGGCATGACGCATGCCGTATTCTACAAAAGCCTGCATGTAACCCAGTTTGTTACCGCAGTCATGGCTCACGCCTTTCAGGTGATACGCTTCCACCGTTTCCTGCTGCATCAGCATTTCGATGCTGTCAGTCAGCTGAATTTCATCGCCGGCGCCTGGAGGCGTTTTCGCCAACAGCGGCCAAATATCGGCGGACAACACGTAACGCCCGACAATCGCCAGGTTGGAAGGCGCTTTATCCGGCGACGGCTTCTCGACCACGCTGACCATCGGCGCGCTTTCGCCCGGTTGCAAATCGACGCCCTTGCAGTCGGCTACGCCGTAGTTTCCGACATCCTTATGCGGCACGGGTTCAACCATGATTTGGCTAACGCCGGTGGTTTCGAAGCGCTGCAGCATTTCGTGCAGGTTGTCTTTTTTCGGATCGGCGCTGTATTCGTCGAGGATCACGTCAGGAAGCACCACCGCGACCGGCTCATCGCCCACCATCGGGTAGGCACACATAATTGCGTGCCCCAGGCCTTTGGCATTGCCCTGACGAACCTGCATCACGGTAACGCCTTTCGGGCAGATCGACTGCACTTCATCCAGCAATTGGCGCTTGACGCGTTTTTCCAGCATCGCTTCGAGTTCGAAACTGGTATCAAAATGGTTTTCGATCGAGTTCTTGGAGGAGTGGGTGACCAGCACAATCTCGTTAATCCCCGCCGCAATGCACTCATTGACGACGTATTGGATCAGCGGTTTATCAACCAGCGGCAGCATTTCTTTCGGAATGGCTTTGGTGGCCGGCAACATCCGCGTACCCAAGCCTGCAACCGGGATCACGGCTTTTCTGACTTTGCGATTTACAGCAGGCATTATTTCCTCTCTTAAAGCTAAGACGCTCATTTTATGAGCTTGGCTCGATATAAAAAAACCTTCGGAGTATACCAGCTTATACGCGCCGAGCATTAGCCGGAACACAAATAGAAAACATTTAGGACTATTACCCGTTCGGATAATCGGGAGAATAAATAAACGGTTTAATTACCGATAAGTGAATAGCTTAAGATCTCGCCGATCGCTGCCTGTTATTCAGCGCTGAGCATCAGCCGCAATCGGCCACCGCTGCCCCATACCTGACACTGCCAGGCGGCACAGCGCTGACTGATCTGATTCATGTAGGTAGCTCCCAGCGTCCCCAGCGGCACGCCGTTGTTCAGCTGGATTTGATTGTCACCGGTATTGACGTTGGCATGCAGCCCGGCGGAAACCAGGATCAGGTTTTTATTTTCGGTGTGATAATATCCCAACAACAGAGGGAATTGACCGTCTAATTTCCCCTGCCGCAATAATTGATTAACCTGCTTTAACAATGCCGACATTTGCGGCAGACGATGCTGTTGATTAGCCAGATGATCTTGCAGCAGCCCATTAAATAACGCGCGCAACAGCAAAGCCGCCAATACGCCATTATCGCCGGCGCGCGTGACGTCCAAGCAATAGAATGCCAGATCCTTTTCTGACAAGGCGGCGATATCCAGCACCAGGCCGGGATTTTCGCCGGTGGTTAACTGCCGATAGTTGATCCGGCAATGCGCAATGGTCTGCTGTACCGGCGGCTGCAATTGTTTAAGCAGTTTGGCGGCTTCGGAAGGATTTTTGCTCAGCGCGTCCCAATCCTGAAACAGTTCAACCTCTTCAATCGCCTGGGAGGTGAACATATTGGGGTATAAGCACGCCAGCACCGCTTCACGCAGGCGGTTGAGATCGGTCAGCGGCTTGAGCAGCACATCCTGCACGCCCAACCGCAGCACCTTGGCGATGTCAGCCATCTTGTCGGTGGCCGAGATCACCAGCACCGGGATCTGTACCCCCTGCAAACGCAGGTGTTCAACGAATTCGATACCGCCCATTTCCGGCATCGCGAGATCGCACAGAATCAGATCCGGCTTGAAGTCATCGACGGCACTCAACGCCTGTAAACCGTTGGTCGCCTCGCCGGTTTCAGCGCCCAGCGAGGCCAAATAACCGACCAGCACCGAACGAAAAACCTGTTCGTCCTCAACGATCAAGATGCGCTTGTGAGTAAGTGGTAATGCCATCAGCCGAGCCTCGTCCCTTTCCATAGTGTAATAGTGGCTCAAAAAGGTCACTTATGCTCGTCTGAAACAGACTGACCGCGCAATGCCAACCGAGAACCGAGAATTATCTATTTTTTATCAACGGCAACAACCGATCCAGTTGTTTTTCCACCGCCAGCAATCCCGCTTCGATCGCTTCGTTGGCGCGGTGGAAATCCAGCGTCGAGATTTGCGGGCAAAAAGGTTGAATCAGCACATCCGGCGGATCGCTCGCCATCCGGTTGCGCTTCAGGCGATTTTCCAGCATTTGAATCGAGGTGCCCATGACCTCCATCGCCGTGGGCGCCGTCGCCGGTTTGCGCTGCCGCATTCTGCCGATGCGCTCCCGCAGACGCCCGCGCCAGGTGGCCGCAGGCGCATCGTCCGGGCTTTCTTCCTCGATACGTATCGAGAACAGATCCTGCTGCATCAGGTGCGCGTCATGCTGCAGATCGACCGCGATGACGATATCGGCGCCCATGGCGCGGCAAAGCGACACCGGCACCGGATTGACCACCGCGCCATCCACCAGCCAATAGCCGTCGGCCCACACCGGTGCCAACAGGCCAGGCATGCTGCAGGAGGCGCGTATCGCCTGATGAATATCGCCTTCAGTCAGCCACAGCTCACGCCCGGTGCTGAGATTGGTCGTCACGGCGCCGAACTTCAGCGCACATTCGGCGATATCATTGATCTTCAACAACTGTCCGACGGCGTTAAACACCCGCTCGCCGCGCAACAGGCCGCCACGGTGCCAGGAAAAATCCATCAGGCGAATCACGTCCCAATAGCTGAACGATCGCACCCACTGCTCCATCGCCGGCAGACGATGGCTGGCGAACGCCGCCCCCACCAACGCGCCGACGGAGCAACCGGCCACGATATCAACCTCAATCCCCAGTTTCTTTATCGCATTAATCACGCCGATGTGCGCCCAGCCTTTGGCCGAGCCCGCCCCCAGCGCCAGTCCGATCTTGATTTGCCGCATAGCGCCATCCTCGCGGTGAAAGGTGTTCTCTGCTTTCAGGGTAGATTGTCACTGACGAATATTGTTAGGTAACATATGCGCTAAATTCATTTTCTGCCTCGTGTTCTCAGGAGTTATTTTGCCCGAATCATGCCCATGCGGCAGCGGACAGGCGTATAACGCGTGCTGCGCCCCTTTTATCAGCGGCAATCAGCCGGCGCCCACGCCCGGTCAGCTGATGCGTTCACGCTTCACCGCCTACGTGAGTCATAACGTCGACTATCTGATCGCCACCTGGCACCCCGACTGCGGCGCCGAAGCGTGGCGCAATGCAATCGTCGACAGCTTTAAAAATACCGAATGGTTAGGCCTGACGATCGTGGAAGAGAAAGCCGGTCATGAGCCGGATGAAGGCTTCGTCGAATTCATCGCCCGCTTTATCGATGGCGAAAGCGGCGAACCACAGGCGATGCATGAGCGCTCGCGCTTCCTTCGTCGCGATCAACGTTGGTATTATATCGACGGCACCAAACCCCAGCCCGGCAGAAATGCGATGTGTCCCTGTGGCTCAGGGAAAAAATACAAGAAGTGCTGCGGGCGCTAGCCGGCCGGCGCTTCACGTTTACGCCTGCGAAGACAGGCCGTTCAGTATCAGACAGGATCCTCAAACCCATGCCACACCAAAATGTACAACGAAAAGTGTTACGCACCATCTGCCCGGACGCCAAAGGGCTGATCGCCAAGATCACCAACATCTGTTACAAGCACGAACTCAATATCGTGCAGAATAATGAGTTCGTCGATCACCGCACCGGGCGTTTCTTCATGCGCACCGAGCTGGAAGGCATTTTCAACGACAACACGCTGCTGGCCGATCTGGACAGCGCGCTGCCGGAAGGTTCGTTGCGTGAGCTGCACAGCACCGGGCGCCGTCGCATCGTGGTGCTGGTCACCAAAGAGGCCCACTGCCTGGGCGATCTGTTGATGAAAAGCGCCTATGGCGGCCTCGACGTTGAAATCGCCGCCGTGATCGGCAACCACGACACGCTGCAATCGCTGGTGGAGCGTTTCGATATTCCTTTCCATCTGGTGAGCCACGAAGGCCTGACGCGTGAACAGCATGACCGCGAAATGACGGCCAAGATCGATCAATATCAGCCGGATTACGTGGTGCTGGCCAAATATATGCGCGTGCTGACCCCGGCCTTCGTGCAACATTATCCGAATCAGGTGATCAACATTCACCATTCGTTCCTGCCGGCGTTTATCGGCGCGCGCCCTTATCACCAGGCCTATGAGCGCGGGGTAAAAATCATCGGCGCCACCGCCCACTACGTTAACGACAATCTCGACGAAGGCCCAATCATCATGCAGGACGTGATCCACGTCGATCACACCTATTCCGCCGAGGATATGATGCGCGCCGGCCGCGACGTGGAGAAAAACGTGCTTAGCCGCGCGCTGTATCAGGTGCTGGCGCAGCGCGTCTTCGTCTACGGCAACCGCACCGTTATTCTTTAATCGCTCAATAAATCGGTGCATTTCGTTCAGGGATGCACCGCCAAGAATAAAAAAACGGCAAACGATTCATTTTCTGCATTTCAATGCTTTACACATCCGCTTCATTTGATATGATGCGCCCCGCTTACCGAGACAGCGCTCTCACAAGCAAGGCCAGTTAAATAGCCATGTATATGGTGGGGTTCCCGAGCGGCCAAAGGGAGCAGACTGTAAATCTGCCGTCACAGACTTCGAAGGTTCGAATCCTTCCCCCACCACCATCTCTTTATAGAAAACCCCAAATAAACTTAAAGCACATCGCCCCCATAATGCTCCGCACTGGGGAAGGATGAGAAGCTTCGACAAGGTTCGAGTCTCACGCAGTGAGACAACGCGCTTCAGCGCGGCCCGCAGGGTGAGTCGCGCAGCGACGAATTATCCTTCCCCCACCACCATCCTTTGCAGAACATCCCCAAATCGACTTAAAGCACACCGTATCCAATGCTCTCGTATCAATAAAACTCAATTTGTCTCCCCTTATTCCCCGCTTTCACTCGATGTTTTATTTCCTCACTCCCAACCGTAACTTGAACTAAGACCGACAATTCGCTATACCACTGGCTTCTTTTGCGCAGTAAGGAACAGGTGGATGCGAAACAATATTTGCGTTTTTTGTGGCGCCAGCGAAGGCGTCAATCCCGCTTATGCCGAGCAGGCTCGTCAACTGGGGCAGCTGCTGGCCGCGCAGGGGCGCCGTTTAATCTACGGCGGCGGCAAAAAAGGATTGATGGGGATCGTGGCGGACGCGGTGTTGGCGGCGGGCGGTGAAGCTGTCGGCATTATCCCCGAGCGCCTGGTTGAAGCGGAAACCGCGCATCGCGGCCTGACTGAATTGGAAGTGGTGCCGGATATGCACACGCGCAAAGCCCGTATGGCGGCGCTGGCGGACAGTTTTATCGCCCTGCCCGGCGGCATCGGCACGCTGGAAGAGCTGTTTGAAATCTGGACCTGGGGGCAAATCGGCTATCACAACAAACCGGTCGGCCTGCTCAACGTCAACGGGTTCTACCGCCCGCTGAGCCAGTTCCTCGGGCACGTCGCCGATCAGGGCTTTATGCGCCACGACTACCTCGGCACCCTGCACATCAGTGAATCGGCGCAAACGCTGCTGCAACAGTTTGACGACTATCAACCCAAAAATTACGACCGCTGGGCGAAATAAAGCCGCTGCGCAGCCAGCGGTCCCGCCGCTGTCTGCGTTACATTTCCCGCCAAACTCTGCTACTATCACAGCACATTTTTATCGTGAAAACGGCACCGCTCATGAAGTTTGTCTCTTTTAATATCAATGGACTGCGCGCGCGTCCGCATCAGCTGGCGGCAATTATCGAACAGCACCAGCCCGACGTGATCGGCCTGCAAGAAACGAAAGTTCACGACGACATGTTCCCGCTGGAAGAAGTCAGCCAGCACGGCTATCACGTGTTCTATCACGGGCAAAAAGGCCATTACGGCGTAGCGCTGCTGACCAAAGCGGAGCCTCTGGCCGTGCGCCGCGGTTTCCCGACCGATGAAGAAGATGCGCAGCGTCGCATCATCATGGCCGATCTGGCTACGCCGCAGGGCACGCTGACGGTGATCAACGGCTACTTCCCGCAAGGTGAAAGCCGCGACCACCCGATCAAATTCCCGGCTAAAACACGCTTTTATCAGGATCTGCAAAACTACCTGGAGCAGCAGCTGTCGGCGGAATCCCCAGTGTTGATTATGGGTGACATGAACATCAGCCCAAGCGATTATGACATTGGCATCGGCGAAGACAGCCGCAAACGCTGGCTGCGCACCGGCAAGTGTTCCTTCCTGCCGGAAGAGCGCGAATGGATGGAGCGCCTGCTGAATTGGGGGCTGGTGGACACCTACCGCCACGCCAACCCGGGGCGCAGCGACGAATTCTCGTGGTTCGACTACCGCTCCAAAGGGTTCGACGACAACCGCGGCCTGCGTATCGATCTGCTGCTGGCCAGCACCCCGCTGGCTTCGCGCTGCATCGCCACCGGCATCGATTACCAAACCCGTGGGATGGAGAAACCTTCCGACCATGCGCCGGTGTGGGCGGAATTTACGCTGTAAACCCATCACCCCGGCGCTCGCCGGGGTTTTACTCTGTGAAGCCAATGAAAATTATCGACGTGGTAGCCGCCATTCTGGAACAGAACGGCCGCATTTTGCTGGCCCAGCGCGGCGCAGGCAGCGATCAGGCCGGTCTGTGGGAGTTTCCCGGCGGCAAGGTTGAAGCCGGCGAAAGCCAGCCAGAGGCGCTGGCGCGCGAGCTAGATGAAGAGTTGGGGATTTGCGCCCGTATCGGCGACCATGTGGGCAGCAATCAGTGGCAGCAAGGCGAACGCCTCATCCGGCTGCATGCCTGGCGAGTCGCGGCGTTCTCCGGTGAATTGCAGCTGCATTGCCACTCGGCGCTGGTCTGGGTCACGCCGCAACAGGCGCAGGAATACGCCCTGGCGCCCGCCGACGTTCCACTGCTGGCGGACTATATCGCCGCGCAAGGCGATGCGCGCTGAGCGCGGCGATAGGTTACATCGTCACTTCTTCAATCGCACCCAAATCAAGGGGTTGGTGCCGATGGTGTTAGGCTCACGCACGCACTGCAGCACTTCCCCTTCGACTTTGAGCACCGCCCCTTCGGAATAATTCTGGTTCTGGTAGACACAACAGCGATTGCAGGGCTGCGCCGGCGGCGGATTGACGCCGCTTTTGGCCGTGCCCCAAATCTCCGGCGAAACCGGCAACACCACGTCCACATCACCGCGATTGGCGGCGGCCAGGCCGGAAAACGCCAAGACAGCGGCGGCTAAACCCCCACTGAGTCCATGCTTCATTCACTCTTCTCCTGCGCCTTGCCGGCGCTTTTCCTGCGTTTTTTGCCCCCGCTGGAAGGCGGCGGCGGCAACCCACGAAACGCCATGCTCGCCCGGCTCTGCTTGGCCTGATAAATCAGCTCTTGCAGCGTGCCGACCAACGGCTGCATAAAGTCCTGATAGCGGCAGGATTTCTCGCTGATTTGCGTCAGCGTGGCTTCCCAGTTGGCCGTCATATCAGGACGCGCAGCAAGATCCGGCAGCGAGTGAATCAACGCGCGCCCGGTTTCGCTGGAGTGAATATAGCGCCCCTTCTTGTACAGAAACGCCCGTTTGAACAGCAATTCGATGATCCCCGCTCGCGTCGCTTCCGTACCTAAACCATCGGTCGCCCGCAGGATTTTCTTTAACGCTTTATCTTGTACGAACCGCGCGATGCCGGTCATGGCCGACAACAGGCTGGCGTCGGTAAACGGCCGCGGCGGCTGCGTCTGGCGTTCCACCACTTCACCGCGCTCGCACAGCAGCTCATCGTCCTTGGCCACCACCGGCAGCGGCGCGCCTTCGTTTTCCTCGTCGCGCTCCTTGCTGCCCAGCAGCGTACGCCAACCGGCCTCCGCCAGGAAACGCGCCTTGGCGATGAATTTGCCGCCGGCGATATCCAGCTCGATCACGCATTTGCGGAACACCGCATCCGGACAGAATTGCATCAAGTACTGGCGCGCCACCAGCCCATACACATTCCGTTCATCCTGCGTCAGATTCACCTTGCCGGCGCGGGCGGTGGGAATAATGGCGTGGTGCGCATCGACCTTTTTATCGTCCCAGCAGCGGTTGCGGCGATCGCTGTCGATCACCGGCTGCGGATACAGCTCAGGCTGGTGCACGCTAATGGCGTTCAGCACCGCGTGGCGGCCGGCGAAATGTTCTTCCGGCAGATAGCGGCAGTCGGAACGCGGATAGGTGATCAATTTGTGGGTTTCGTACAGCCGCTGGCAAACGTCCAGCACTTGTTGCGCGCTGAGGTTATAGCGCCGGGCCGCCTCGATTTGCAGCGTAGAGAGCGAGAACGGCAGCGGCGCGGTATCTGATTCCCGTTTATCGTTATAAGACGTGACCAGGGCCGGCTGCCCCTCGATGCGCTTGACCACGTGCTCCGCCAACGGCCGGTGCAGCAAACGCCCCTCTTCATCCTGATAAGGTTCGCAGGACTCGCTGGGTTGCCACAGCGCCACGAAGCGCTCTTCTTTCGGCGTGACGATGTGCGCCTTGACCTCAAAGAAGTCTTTTGGCACGAAGTTTTCGATCTCTTCATCGCGGCGCACCACCAATCCGAGCACCGGGGTCTGCACCCTGCCCACCGACAGCACGCCGTCGTAACCGGCGTTGCGGCCCAGCAGCGTGTAGGCGCGGGTCATATTGATGCCGTACAGCCAGTCGGCGCGCGAACGCGCCAGCGCAGACACGCACAACGGAATGAAATCACGGTTGTCGCGCAGACGCTCGACAGCACGCTCCACCGCCTGCGGATTGAGATCGTTGATCAGACAGCGGCGCACGTTCTGGCGCTTCTCCGCCGTCAAATCCAGGTAGTCCAGCACCTCATCCACCAGCAGTTGCCCCTCGCGATCCGGGTCACCGGCGTGAACCACTTCATCGGCTTCGTGCAGCAGCTTTTTAATGGCGTTGAGCTGTTTGCTGACCGAAGGGCGTGGCTGCAAGCGCCATTTTTCGGGGATGATTGGCAGATCCGCCAACGACCAGCGCGCATAGCGGCTGTCATAGGCGTCAGGCTGGGCCTGCTCCAACAGATGGCCGACACACCAGGTCACCACGTCGTTGTTGCCACAGGCGATATAGCCGTCGCCGCGGCGATGCGGCTTGGGCAAGACGTCGGCAATGGCGCGCGCCAAACTCGGTTTCTCGGCTATGAACAGTCGCATTAATCACCGTTTTTCTGGCTGAACGTCATCAAGAATTCTCTTACTTCTGCATAGTTCCCGCGGAAGACGATCCGCTGGGCTTTCTTTTCCAACTGATAGCAATACATCGGATCGTAGTACTGCTGCAACAGAGGCGCCAACCACTCGCGGTGCGCGTCGCCCTGGCCGCTGAGGCGCTGCGCCCGCAGCGCCGCCTCCAGCCGCTGCGTCAACTGCTGGAAGCGCTCCAGGCCCAAACGGCGGCGAATGGCGAACAGGCCATGATGCAAATAGTCGTCGTACTGCCGCCAGCCCTCTTCCATGCCATAGGCCTGTTCGAACTGTTCGCGCATACCGTCGATATATTCGGCCTGCAGGCGCGCCAGACGAATATCGAACGGATCGTCGATCACCGCCACCGGCGCCTGCTGCATGCCGTTGAACAACGGCAACGGCAGATTGTTGCTGCCGATGATCCGCCCTTCGTCTTCCAGCACCCAACGGCGGCTGCCACCATGCTGTTTTTTCAGCAATAACACAGCCAGACGATTCTCAAAATCTATCTGCGAGCTCTGCCCCGCCAGCGTTCGGCCAAAAGATGAACCGCGATGGCGCGCCGCGCCTTCCAGATCGACGCCGTCGGCCAGTTCGTTGACCAGCAGCGTCTTGCCGCTGCCGGTATTGCCGCCCACCAGGGCCATCGGCAATTGCGCGCTTTGCGTCAGTACACCGAGCAGATAATTGCGCAGCGCTTTATAACCGCCAGTGATACGCGGATAATCCACGCCGGCCTCGTGCAGCCATTGCTGCACCAGCTGCGAGCGCAGCCCGCCGCGGAAGCAGTAAATATAGCCTTCGGGCCGCGCTGCGCAGGCCGCCAGCCAGGCGGCGGTGCGCTGTTCGCGCAGTTTGCCGTTCACCAGGCTGTGGCCGAGCGCGATCGCCGCCTGCTGCCCATGCTGCTTATAGCAGGTGCCGACCGCCTGGCGTTCGCTGTCGATCATCAGCGGTAAATTCACCGCCTGTGCGAAGGCGCCCTGCTGAAATTCGATCGGTGCGCGCACGTCAATCAGCGGCACGTCCTGCAGGAAAATGCGTGGGTAATCGTCGCTGTCCGGCCTTCCTTGCATGTGGGACACTACACGACCTCGATCAGCGGCTTACCGGCCGATGCCACATGCAGCTCACCGATGGCGTTGAGGGTGATACCGTGCTGCCCGGCAATCGCCAGCACCTGCGCTTCCGCCTCTGGCAATACCGCCAACAGCAAGCCGCCGGAGGTTTGTGGATCGCACAGCAGCTGGCGCTGCAAATCGCTCATCTCGCCCACCAGATGGCCATAGCTGTCGAAGTTGCGCCCGGTGCCGCCCGGCACGCACCCTTCGGCGATATACGCCTCGACGTCCGGCAGCTTCGGCACCCGATCGAACCAGACCGTCGCCTGCAGACCGGAGCCCTGGCACACCTCGCTCAGGTGGCCCAGCAGGCCAAAACCGGTGATATCAGTCATCGCCGTGACGCCCGCCACCTCGGCAAAGTCGGCGCCCGGCTTGTTCAGGCGGCACATCACTTCGGTCGCCAGGCCCTGATGCTCAGAGCGCAGTTTGCTTTGTTTCTCGGCGGTCGTGAGCACGCCGATGCCCAGCGGCTTGGTCAGATAGAGTTTCGCCCCGGCCTGTGCCGCGCTGTTTTTCTTCACCCGCTCGGTATTGACCACGCCGGTGACCGCCAGGCCGAAAATAGGTTCCGGCGCATCGATGGAATGGCCGCCGGCCAGCGCGATCCCCGCCTGCTGGCAGGCGAAACGCCCGCCGTCGATCACCTGCTGCGCCACCTCCGGCGGCAGTTTGGCGATCGGCCAGCCAAGAATGGCGATCGCCATGATCGGTTTGCCGCCCATGGCGTACACGTCACTGATGGCGTTGGCGGCCGCAATGCGGCCGAAATCGAACGGATCGTCGACGATCGGCATGAAAAAGTCGGTGGTGCTGATGATGCCGACGCCGTTGCCGATGTCGTACACCGCCGCGTCGTCGCGGGTTTCATTGCCGACCAGCAGGCGCGGATCGACAAACTTTTCCCGCTCGCTGTGCAAGA
The DNA here is from genome assembly GCF_030954545.1 of Serratia sp. MF1(2023). Lineage (NCBI taxonomy): Bacteria > Pseudomonadati > Pseudomonadota > Gammaproteobacteria > Enterobacterales > Yersiniaceae > Serratia > Serratia sp. MF1(2023). The sequence goes on from NZ_JAVHUX010000018.1 coordinate 16,037, forward strand.
TGGTTTCGAGAACTTTCGGTGAGATTTTGCAGCCGCAGCCAGCGCCATGGCTGTACTGGGTTAAACGGATCGCTGGCGATGTCATAGTCCACTCCCTTCGGTAACGGCACTCAAGATAACATAGGGTAGCGCTTGCCGAAGGGATTGATAAGAGCGCGCCAGCGATAAGCGAACGGCCTGCTCAGAAACCATGCGATTTTGCGGGGTTTGGCGCATTTTCGCCGCGCCCCGCGGGAGAAAACTCAGAAATAGCTGACGAAAGGCGTGCTGTCCGGCGGCGTCACCTTGGTGGCGGCCTTCAGCTGCGGCGTGCCCAGATAGAGGAAACCGACGATCTCGTCCTGCTCGCGGCAGCCGAAGGCTTCGCGCACCAGCGCATGCTCGGTCCAGGCGCCGGTGCGCCAGATGCCGTTAAAGCCCTGCGCCAGCGCCGCCATCTGCATCGCCTGCACCGCGCAACCGGCGGAAACCACCTGCTCCCAGCGCGGCACCTTGGTCTCTTCAGTGCAGTGCGCAATGACGGTGATGATCAGCGGCGCGCGGAACGGCGCCTTGGTGGCCTTTTCGATCGCCGCTTCGTCCAGCTGATCCTGTTTCGCCGCCGCCTGCAGCAGCTGGCTGAAGCGCTCCAGACCCTGATTTTCGATCATCACGAAACGCCACGGCTGCAGCGCGCCGTGATCGGGCGCACGCAGGCCCGCGTTGATGATATTTTGGCGCACTTCCCCCGCCGGCGCCGGTTCCGCCAGGCGCGAAGCCGAGCGGCGATTCAATAAAAGATCCAGAGCATCCATCGTAAACTCCTGATAACAATTTTCATTCCGGCCACGTTAACATAGCTAAACGACGAGTTACAGCCTCGGCGATAGCGTCTGTGTGCCACGATTTAAAGCTGACATTTCCCCGGCCGCTCATTAGGATAGCGGAACATTCTCGACTCTTGTTGGAGAGCACATGCGCACATTGTGGCAAATTATTGCCGGCATTTTCCGGTGGACATGGCGTCTGCTGAATTTTATCAGGGAACTGATCCTTAACCTGTTCCTGGTCTTGCTGATCCTGGTTGGGGTTGGCATCTATCTGTCCTTCCAAAGTTCCTCCACCACGACGGCCCCGGCGCGCGGCGCGCTGCTGGTCGATTTAAGCGGCGTGGTGGTCGATCAGCCCTCGGTAAACAACCGGGTGCGGCAATGGGGCCGCGAGCTGTTGGGCGCCTCCAGCAGCCGTCTGCAGGAAAACTCGCTGTTCGACGTGGTCGATAGCATCCGCAAGGCCAAAGACGATAAAAACATTACCGGCATGGTGTTGCAGCTGAATGACTTCGTCGGCGCCGATCAGCCGTCGCTGCGCTATATCGGCAAGGCGCTGCGCGAGTTCCGCGACAGCGGTAAGCCGATCTTCGCCATCGGCGACAGCTACAACCAGACGCAATACTTCCTGGCCAGCTACGCCAACAAGGTCTATCTGTCGCCGCAGGGCGCGGTCGATCTGCACGGTTTCGCCACCAACAACCTGTATTACAAGTCGTTGCTGGACATGCTCAAGGTCACCACCAATATCTTCCGCGTCGGCACCTATAAATCGGCGGTCGAACCGCTGATCCGCGACGATATGTCTCCGGCGGCGCGCGAAGCGGACAGCCGCTGGATTGGCGGCCTGTGGCAGAACTATCTGGAAACCGTCGCGGCCAACCGCCAGCTGACGCCACAGCAGCTGTTCCCAGGCGCCGCCGGCGTGCTGAGCGGCCTGCAGGCAGCCGGTGGCGACACCGCTCGCTATGCGCTGGACAATAAGCTGGTGGACGAGCTGGCCTCGCGCACCGCGATCGAAAATCAGCTGGTCAAGACCTTCGGCTGGGATAAACAGGCGAACGATTTCAACGCCATCAGCATCTACGACTACCAGCCGAAGCCGGACGCCAACCAGGGCGGCAAGATCGCCGTGGTCTTCGCCAACGGCGCCATCATGGACGGCCCGCAGACGCCGGGTAACGTCGGGGGTGATACCACCGCCGCCGAACTGCGTCAGGCCCGTCTTGATCCGGCCATCAAGGCCGTGGTGTTCCGCGTCAACAGCCCGGGGGGCAGCGTCAGCGCATCCGAAGTGATCCGCTCCGAACTGGCCGCCGTGCGCGCCGCCGGCAAACCGGTGGTGGTTTCGATGGGCGGCATGGCCGCGTCGGGCGGCTACTGGGTTTCGACGCCGGCCGACTACATCATCGCCAGCCCGAGCACCCTGACCGGTTCCATCGGCATTTTCGGCATCATCAATACCTACGAGAAAACCCTGGATACGCTGGGCGTGCACACCGACGGCGTGGCGACCTCGCCGCTGGCCGACATTGCGGTCACCAAGGCGTTGCCGCAGGAGTTCTCGCAGATGATGCAGCTGAACATCGAAAACGGGTATAAGAACTTCCTCGATTTGGTCGCCAAATCGCGCAAGATGACCCCGCAGCAGGTTGACCAAATCGCCCAGGGCCACGTCTGGCTCGGCAGCGACGCCAAGGCCAACGGCCTGGTCGATCAATTGGGCGATTTCGACGACGCGGTGAAGAAAGCCGCCGAGCTGGCGAAGCTGCAGCAGTGGCAGCTCAACTGGTTCGTCGATACCCCAAGCCTGAGCGATATGGTGCTCAGCCAGTTCGGCGTTTCCGTTCACGCCATGCTGCCGGCGGCGATTCAGGCCATGCTGCCCGCTCCGCTGGCCTCGGTCGCCAACGCGGTGAAAGAACAGCCGGGCTTGTTCAATAACCTGAACGATCCGCAAAACCGTTATGCGATCTGTCTCACCTGCGGAGAAGTCCGCTAACAAATAATTCTGCAGCCCGGCCATCGCCGGGCTTTTTTTCTGCCGCCATGCCCCTATAATTCAGCCCATCTTATCTTTGTTAAAATCATGACCATGCAAAAGAAATCCATTTACGTCGCCTACACCGGCGGCACCATCGGCATGCAGCGTTCCGATCACGGCTATATCCCGGTTTCCGGCCACCTGCAGCGCCAGCTGGCGCTGATGCCCGAATTCCATCGCCCGGAAATGCCGGATTTCACCATTCATGAATATGCGCCATTGATTGACTCTTCGGATATGACACCGGAAGACTGGCAGCACATAGCCGACGACATCAAGCAGAACTACGATCGCTACGACGGCTTCGTGATCCTGCACGGCACCGACACCATGGCGTTCACCGCGTCGGCACTCTCCTTCATGCTGGAAAACCTGGCTAAACCGGTGATCGTCACCGGCTCGCAGATTCCGCTGGCGGAGCTGCGTTCCGATGGCCAGACCAACCTGCTCAACGCGCTGTATCTGGCGGCCAACCATCCGGTGAATGAAGTCAGCCTGTTCTTCAACAACAAGCTGTTCCGCGGCAACCGCACCACCAAAGCGCACGCCGACGGCTTCGACGCCTTCGCCTCCCCGAATCTGCCGCCGCTGCTGGAAGCCGGTATTCACATTCGCCGCCAGCAAGGCATCGACAGCCCGCCATGCAACGGCGCGCTGCGGGTGCACGACATTACGCCGCAGCCGATCGGCGTGGTCACTATCTATCCGGGCATTTCCGGCGCGGTGGTGCGCAACTTCCTGCTGCAGCCGGTCAAAGCGCTGATCCTGCGTTCCTACGGCGTCGGCAACGCGCCGCAGAAGGCCGAGCTGATCGACGAGTTGCGCGCGGCTTCAGAACGCGGCATCGTGGTGGTGAACCTGACGCAGTGCATCTCCGGGCGCGTCAATATGGAAGGCTACGCCACCGGCAACGCGCTGGCGCACGCCGGGGTAATCAGCGGTTTCGACATGACGGTGGAAGCCGCCCTGACCAAGCTGCACTACCTGCTGAGCCAGCCGCTGACGCCGGAACAAATCCGCGCCCTGATGCAGCAAGACCTGCGCGGCGAACTGAGCATCAACGGTTAACCTACTGAACTCTGGAGCGGCGATGAAAACGGCCCTGTTGTTGATCGATCTGCAAAACGATTTCTGCCCCGGCGGCGCGCTGGCGGTCACGGCGGGCGACGCCGTCATCCCGGTGGCCAATCAGGCGATCACCGCCTGTCTGGCGCGTGGCGAGCCGGTGGTGGCCAGCCAGGACTGGCATCCCGCCAATCACCGCAGTTTTGCGGTGAACTCCCATGCGCAGGTCGGCACCCTCGGCGAGCTGGAAGGCCTGCCGCAGGTGTGGTGGCCGGTGCACTGCGTGCAAGGGAGCCACGGCGCCGATTTTCACCCCCAGTTACAGCGGCAACATATCAATGCCGTTTTTCGCAAAGGGCAGGATACGGATATCGACAGCTACAGCGCATTCTTCGATAACGGCCACCGAGCACAGACCGAACTGCACGGCTGGCTGCAATCGCAGGGCGTCCGGCGGCTGGCAATCATGGGCCTGGCGACCGACTACTGCGTGAAGTTCAGCGTGCTGGATGCGCTGGCTGCCGGCTATCCAACGCAGGTGATCGTCGACGGCTGCCGCGGCGTGAATCTGCAGCCGGACGACAGCGAGCGGGCGCTGCAGGACATGGCGTGCGCCGGTGCGCAACTGGTTACCCTGTCACAATTCCTCGCCAACTAAATCCTCCAGGGCGCCATCAGCGCCCTCTCTGCGCGGTGGCGAAAATTTCGACGCCGCTCACAATATCGCCCTTCTTCTTCCCCAACGGCTTGTGACCGGCAGGCGCTTTTGCTGTTATGGCTGCGACGCTTTTGGCGTCAATCGGTTATACGCATCCGGGGCCCACTGAGCCCGGCTTTATTGTGACCGCCTCTGGCGGTACGGTCGGCCTTGCCGACCCAAGGAGAAAGACATGAAAATAACCCGAAAACTGCTGCCTTTACTGGCGGCGGTGCAGTTGGCTATGGCCGGCGCAGGCACGGCCCAGGCGGCTTATCTCTCCGTCGGCTACTTCAACGGCGGCGGCGACGTCACCGCCGGCCCCGGTGGCGACATCGACAAGCTGGACGTCACGCAAATCACCCACCTCAACTATTCGTTCGGCCTGATCTACAACGGCGAGAAAGACGAAGCCAATGCAGCGCTGAAAGACCCCGCTCGCCGCCACCAGATCTACCTGTCGCCGAAGGTGATGGCCGATCTGCAACGGCTACCGACGCTGCGCAAGCAGAACCCCGAGCTGAAAGTGCTGCTGTCGGTCGGCGGCTGGGGCGCACGGGGTTTCTCCGCCGCCGCCGCGACTGCGGAAAACCGGGCGATATTCATCCGTTCCGCGCTGCAGGTGATCGCCCAGTATCAGCTGGATGGTATCGATCTGGACTGGGAATATCCGGTGAACGGCGCCTGGGGGCTGGTGGAAAGCCAACCGGCAGACCGCGACAACTTCACCCTGCTGTTGAAAGAGCTTCATCAGGCGCTGGGTAAAGGCAAGCTGTTAACCATCGCCGTCGGGGCCAACGTCAAAAGCCCACAGGAATGGGTTGATGTGAAAAGCATTGCCCCTTACCTCGACTACATCAATCTGATGACCTACGACATGGCTTACGGCACGCAGTACTTCAATGCCAACCTGTACGATTCAAAGCGTTGGCCAACCGTGGCGGCCGCCGACCGCTACAGCGCCGATTTCGTGGTCAAGAATTATCTGGCTGCCGGCCTGAAACCGGCGCAGATGAACCTGGGCATCGGTTTCTACGGCCGGGTTCCGAAACGGGCGACCGAGGCGGGTATCGACTGGGACAAGCCGGACGCCGCCAAACATCCGGTGACGGAACCTTACTTCAGCGCGCGAGAAACCGCCCTGTTCAACGCGCTGGGGCTGGATCTCAGCAAAGACACTTACTTTAAATACCACGATATCGTCAGCAAATTGCTCAACGATCCGCAGCATCGTTTTCGCGAGCACTGGGATGACGACGCCAAAGTGCCTTACCTGACGCTGCAATCCGCCGAAGGCAAGCCGCTGTTCGCAATCTCCTACGAGAATCCGCGTTCGGTGGCCATCAAGGCCGAATACATCAAAAGTCAGGGATTGGGCGGTGCGATGTTCTGGGAATACGGCGCGGATGACGACAACCGGCTGGCGCAGCAGCTGGCGGAATCGCTGGGGATTAAGGGCGAAAAACGGTGAATCGACGGGGCGATGGCGACATCGCCCCGCTTTCTTAAGGGAAGCCTTACTGCGGTTTGAGTTTGGCCAACGGCTCGGCAACGAACTGCTGTTTCAGCTCTTGCTTGCTTTTCATCACGATCTGCCCGTCGGTGCCGATGCTCATGTGCTGCGGATCGACGTTGTTCATCGACTGCCACAGCATCACCGCCTGCAGGCTGTTTTCTTTTTGCTCCGGCGTCAGCGCCACGCCGTCCGGCCATTTGCCCAGCTCAACCGCCTGTACCAGGCGCTGGTATATCTCGGGCGTCATCGCCGCAATCAGATCTTTCACGTCCATCAGAGCCCTTCTCACTTACGGATGAATAATTAGCTGAATCGATTTTGTTGGTTAAATTACCACTTAACCGGCCGTTTGGTCGCCATTTTCGCCATCGGTAAAGCTCAGTGAAGCGGAATTGACGCAGTAGCGATCGCCGGTCGGCTGCGGGCCATCGGGGAAAACGTGCCCCAGGTGTGCGTCGCAATGGCCACAGCGGATTTCAACACGATGCATATTATGTGAATTATCATCAAGATAACGGATAGCATCGGCGGAAACCGGCTCATAAAAGCTCGGCCAGCCGCAGCCGGAATCGTATTTGGTTTCGGAATAGAACAGCGGCTGGTTACAGCACAGGCAATGGTACACGCCCTCGCGCTTGTTGTGCAGCAATTTGCCGCTGAACGGTGCTTCGGTGCCGCGCTGTTGCGTCACATAACGTTGGATTTCATTCAGTTCCGTGACCGGATGACCGGGGGTTGTCTCTTTAGCCATTTGTGCTTATCTCTGAATGTGGATAATGTCAACGAAAACAATGATTAATAATAACAAAAAATTAACACCGCTGCAGGGGTTTTTGGCCTAAACTGTAGCCCATAAAGGCCACGTCACGATGATATGTGATAGCGATCACACATCTTGCGTATGCTGACTTTATACTTGGCGGCTTGTCCCCATATAACGGATGAGGCCGAGCGCAAATGGACTGTGCAATAAGCGTGCAAAACCACCCTTCCGGTTTGACTTGCCGCAAGAATTGACACGATTCCGCTTGACGCTGGGTAAGGTTTTTGTAATTTTACAACCAACCTTTTATTCACTAACAAATAGCTGGTGGAATATATGACTATCAAAGTAGGTATCAACGGTTTTGGCCGTATCGGTCGCATTGTTTTCCGTGCTGCTCAAGAGCGTTCTGACATCGAGATCGTTGCAATCAACGACCTGTTGGACGCAGAGTACATGGCTTACATGCTGAAGTATGACTCTACTCACGGCCGTTTCAACGGTACGGTAGAAGTTAAAGACGGCCACCTGGTTGTTAACGGCAAAACCATCCGTGTTACCGCAGAGAAAGACCCGGCTAACCTGAAGTGGAACGAAGTGGGTGTTGACGTGGTTGCTGAAGCGACCGGTATCTTCCTGACCGACGAAACCGCACGTAAGCACATCACCGCCGGCGCCAAAAAAGTGGTTCTGACTGGCCCATCCAAAGATGCGACCCCAATGTTCGTGCGCGGCGCCAACTTTGATAAATATGCCGGCCAGGACATCGTGTCCAACGCCTCTTGCACCACCAACTGCTTGGCGCCACTGGCTAAAGTCATCAACGACAACTTCGGTATCGTTGAAGGCCTGATGACCACCGTTCACGCGACCACCGCAACTCAGAAAACCGTTGATGGCCCGTCCCACAAAGACTGGCGCGGCGGCCGCGGCGCATCCCAGAACATCATCCCTTCTTCTACCGGCGCAGCGAAAGCGGTTGGCGTTGTTCTGCCAGAGCTGAAAGGCAAACTGACCGGTATGGCGTTCCGCGTACCGACGCCAAACGTATCCGTTGTTGACCTGACCGTGCGTCTGGAAAAAGCGGCTACCTACGAAGAAATCAAGAAAGCCATCAAAGACGCCGCTGAAGGTTCTATGAAAGGCGTTCTGGGCTACGTTGAAGACGATGTGGTTTCCACCGATTTCAACGGCGAAGTGCTGACTTCCGTGTTCGATGCCAAAGCCGGTATCGCACTGAACGACAACTTCGTGAAACTGGTTTCCTGGTACGACAACGAAACCGGTTATTCCAACAAGGTTCTGGATCTGATCGCTCACATCTCCAAGTAATGGCATGATGTTAAGCTGATAATGAGGGCGACATTTTTGTCGCCCTTTTTTATTTGTCTCTCCGGCAAACAATAGGTCATGAAATGAACGAGAAAATTTTCACCCTGCCCGTTTCCGAACAGATTTCGCCATACATCAGCCAGCGGCAACTCGATGAGCTGGGCGTGGTTGTGGTGTCGCATCCGAAAGTGCGCGCGGCCGTCGCGCTGCAAGGCGCCCATTTGCTGGCCTGGCAGCCCAGCGGTGAGCAGCCGGTGATTTGGCTCAGCAACAATACCCCCTTCGCCAAAGGCAAGGCCATCCGCGGCGGCGTGCCGATCTGCTGGCCGTGGTTCGGCCCGGTGGCACAACCCTCCCACGGTTTTGCCCGCAACCAGCCCTGGAGCCTGACGGCGCACGATGAAGATGACAACGGCGTCATCCTGACCTTTACGCTGAAAGACAATGAGCAGACCCGCAAATTGTGGCCGCACGCTTTCACGCTGATTGCCCGCTTCAAGCTGGGGGCGGAGTGCGAAATCGAACTGGAATCGCACGGCGATTATCAGGCCACGGCGGCGCTGCACAGTTACTTCCAGGTCGGCGACATCGATCGGGTCAGCGTGGCGGGTCTGGGCGAGCCTTATATCGACAAGGTGGCGGGCGGCGCAGAGGCGCTTCAGGAAGGCGAAGTGACCTTCGTCGGCCAAACCGACCGCGTCTATACCCGCCCGGAGGCCTTCAGCCAGATCCGCGATCCGGCGCTCGCGCGCACCATAGAGGTTCACCACCATCATATGAGCGACGTCATCGCCTGGAACCCCGGCGTGGAGCTCTCCTGCAGCATGGGGGATATGCCGAACGACGGTTACAAGACTATGGTCTGCATCGAGACCGGGCGCGTCAGCAAACCGCTGGTCGCCGCCGGCGAGCAGCCCGCCCGTTTGGGCGTGACCTTCCACAGCCGTAAGAAGGCTTGAGGCGCCGCGCGCGACAGCGCACTGCAGATGTGCAAAAGGGGCGCCAGCGCCCCTTTTTGATGCACGCCATGCACGATAATCGTGCAATGCGTGATTAGAAGGTGTAGCTCACACCCGTCATCAACAAACCGGTGTAGGATTTATCCACCATCGGGCTGTCTTTCACTTCATCCGACAACTTCACATAGCGGCCAAGGAAGAAGGCGTTCCAGCTTTTATTGATCTGGTAATTGGCGCTCAGCTCAAGGTACGGCGCCCAGCTATCGCCTGGGGTGTAGCTGTCCAGGCCGCTGCGGCGCGATTCATTGGCGCTGACACCGTAGTAATATTTGTTCTGGTTTTTGCTGTTCCACATCACGCCTACGCCCGGAACCAGCGTCAGCGCGTCCAGATCAAACTTGTACAGATAAGCCACATCGCCCACCAGCCCGTTGCTGTAGTTCAACGTGTCGCCGGTGAAGGTGGTGCGGAGGGTGCCCCACTCCGCGTGGTGCGAATAAGCCAGGCCGGCCATCAGCGTGCCGCGGCGTTTGTCGAGACGCTTCATGCGATCGTCATCGCTGTCGCCAGGGCGGTAGCCCCATGGCGTGTAGTAACCCATGATGCTCAGCTGGTTTTCTTGATCTTTCCACAGGTAGTAACCGGCGGTCAGAGTACGGAAGTAGAAGTCGTCACCTTCATAGTCGATGACGGGCACCGGATATACGCGATCCTGATAACCGCGATACGCGTCCGGGCTAACCAGCGCGCCGGCGCCGAGTGACCAGGTTCCCGCCTGAGCACTTTGCGCACAAACCATTGCGGAAGCGATAATTGCTAGCGTTTTGAGTTTTGAAATCTTCACTGGTTCTTTTTCCATAAATTACAGGGTTAATAGCCGCAATAGTTTATGTGAAAATTTAGTTGCGCGCCTAATCTTTACAATAGAAAACGACCAAGATCGAATAACTTATAGCGGAATTATGAATTAATCATGGCGGAACGATGACGTTTCATCCTGCAGGCCGCGCCAGACAAGGCATTTGGCTTCCACTGTAATAACTGAGTCATTGATATGACTTAAAAAAAGCTTTTTCTGCGGCAGGAAATTTTCCGGCAAGCAAACTAAGCTTAAATCAGAAGGTGAATTTATCCTGAGCCCAGTGGCAAACAGCGCAACTCGCGATAATAAGCGCACCAAGTTGGCATACGGGTTGCTGTACTCAGGCGTATTCTCATCTTCCGGGGGCCAGAACACTATCACACGCTCTCTTTAACCTGTGCTAATAACGAAAGGACGGGCATCATGAACATATTTGACCACTATCGCCAGCGCTACGAAGCTGCCAAGGACGAAGAGTTCACACTGCAGGAATTTCTTACCATTTGCCGGCAAGATCGCAGTGCCTATGCCAACGCGGCCGAACGTCTGCTGATGGCTATCGGTGAACCTGTGATGGTCGACACTGCGCTAGAATCACGCCTGTCGCGCCTGTTCTCCAACCGCGTGATCGCACGCTATCCGGCCTTTGAAGAATTCTACGGCATGGAAGAGGCCATCGAACAGATCGTCTCTTACCTGAAACACGCCGCGCAGGGCCTGGAAGAGAAGAAACAGATCCTGTACCTGCTCGGCCCGGTGGGCGGCGGTAAATCCTCGCTGGCGGAGCGTCTTAAGGCGTTGATGCAGCGCGTGCCCATCTACACCCTCAGCGCCAACGGCGAACGCAGCCCGGTCAACGATCATCCGCTGTGCCTGTTCAACCCGCAGGAAGATGCCTCGATCCTGGAAAAAGAGTTCAACATCCCGAGTCGCTATCTCGGCACCATCATGTCGCCGTGGGCGGCGAAGCGCCTGCATGAGTTCGGCGGCGACATCACCAAGTTTAAAGTCGTCAAAGTGCGCCCTTCCATCCTGGAGCAGATCGCCATCGCCAAAACCGAACCGGGCGATGAGAACAACCAGGACATCTCGGCGCTGGTCGGTAAAGTGGACATCCGTAAGCTGGAGAACCATGCGCAGAACGATCCGGACGCCTACGGCTACTCCGGCGCCCTGTGCCGCGCCAACCAGGGGATTATGGAGTTCGTCGAGATGTTCAAAGCGCCGATCAAGGTGCTGCACCCGCTGCTGACGGCGACCCAGGAAGGCAACTACAACGGCACCGAGGGCATCTCCGCCCTGCCGTTCAACGGCATCATTCTGGCGCACTCCAACGAATCCGAGTGGGTGACCTTCCGTAACAACAAGAACAACGAAGCGTTCCTCGACCGCGTGTACATCGTCAAGGTGCCTTACTGCCTGCGCGTGTCGGAAGAGATCAAGATTTACGACAAGCTGCTGGATCACAGCGAGCTGACCCACGCGCCCTGCGCGCCGGGCACCCTCGAAACGCTGGCGCGCTTTAGCGTGCTGTCGCGGTTGAAAGAGCCGGAAAACTCGAGCATTTACTCGAAAATGCGCGTGTATGACGGCGAAAGCCTCAAGGATACCGATCCGAAAGCCAAGTCCTATCAGGAGTACCGCGACTACGCCGGGGTTGACGAAGGCATGAACGGCCTCTCCACCCGTTTCGCCTTTAAAATCCTCTCGCGGGTATTCAACTTCGATCACGCCGAGGTGGCGGCCAACCCGGTACACCTGTTCTATGTGCTGGAGCAGCAGATCGAACGCGAACAGTTCCCGCAGGATTTGGCCGAGAAATACCTGGAGCACCTGAAAGGCTATCTGATCCCGAAATACGCCGAGTTTATCGGCAAAGAGATCCAGACCGCCTATCTGGAATCCTACTCGGAATACGGGCAGAACATTTTTGACCGTTACGTGACCTACGCGGACTTCTGGATCCAGGATCAGGAGTATCGCGATCCCGACACCGGTCAGCTGTTCGACCGCGAGTCGTTGAACGCCGAACTGGAGAAAATCGAGAAGCCGGCCGGCATCAGCAACCCGAAAGATTTCCGTAACGAAATCGTGAACTTCGTGCTGCGCGCCCGCGCCAACAACAACGGCCGTAATCCGAACTGGACCAGCTACGAGAAGCTGCGCACCGTGATCGAGAAGAAAATGTTCTCCAATACCGAAGAGCTGTTGCCGGTCATTTCGTTTAACGCCAAAACATCGACGGACGAGCAGAAGAAACACGACGACTTCGTCGACCGCATGATGGAGAAAGGCTATACCCGCAAGCAGGTGCGCCTGCTGTGTGAATGGTATCTGCGGGTCAGAAAATCCTCATAACGCCTCAGGTAAGCGGCATTATCAGGGCCATGTCCACAGTCATGGACGTTGCAGCGCAGCCCAGGGAGGGGCTGGCATATTGCGCTGTCGCGGCCGGGACATGAAGAGTTGGCAACGTCGTTTGGGGGAAGTATGGCCTATTTCATTGACCGGCGGCTGAACGGCAAAAACAAGAGCATGGTGAACCGCCAGCGCTTCTTGCGCCGTTACAAGTCGCAAATCAAACAGTCGATTGCCGAAGCCATCAACAAGCGTTCGGTCACCGACGTAGACAGCGGGGAGTCGGTCTCCATCCCCACTGACGATATCAACGAACCGATGTTTCATCAGGGGCGCGGCGGCACTCGCCATCGCGTTCACCCGGGCAATGACCACTTCGTGCAGAACGATCGCGTTGAGCGGCCTCAGGGCGGCGCAGGCGGTGGCGGCGGCCAGGGCAACGCCAGCCAGGACGGTGAAGGCCAGGATGAATTCGTCTTCCAGATCTCCAAAGACGAGTACCTCGATCTGCTGTTCGAGGATCTCGCCCTGCCCAACCTGAAAAAGAATCAGTACAAGCAGTTGACCGAGTTCAAAACCCATCGCGCCGGCTATACCGCCAACGGCGTGCCGGCCAACATCAGCGTCGTGCGTTCGCTGCAGAACTCGTTGGCGCGACGTACCGCCATGACCGCCGGTAAAAGACGCGCGTTGCACGAGCTGGAAGACGCGCTGACCCAGCTGGAAAACACCGAACCGGTGCAATTGCTGGAAGAGGAGCGGCTGCGCAAGGAAATTGCCGAACTGCGCAAGAAAATCGAAAGCGTACCGTTTATCGATACCTTCGACCTGCGCTACAAAAACTATGAGCGCCGGCCGGAGCCTTCCAGCCAGGCGGTGATGTTCTGCCTGATGGACGTGTCCGGTTCGATGGATCAGGCGACCAAAGACATGGCCAAGCGCTTTTACATTCTGCTTTATCTGTTCCTGAGCCGAACCTACAAGAACGTCGAGGTGGTCTATATTCGCCATCACACCCAGGCGAAAGAGGTGGACGAACAGGAGTTCTTCTATTCGCAGGAAACCGGCGGCACCATCGTCTCCAGCGCGCTGAAGTTGATGAACGACGTGGTCGAAGAGCGTTATGACCCGGCGCAATGGAATATCTACGCCGCGCAAGCGTCGGACGGCGACAACTGGGCCGACGATTCACCGCTGTGCCATGAGCTGTTGGCGAAGAAGATCCTGCCGATGGTGCGTTATTACAGCTACATAGAAATCACTCGCCGCGCTCACCAAACGCTGTGGCGCGAATATGAGGATCTGCAGGCGAGATTCGATAACTTCGCCATGCAGCATATCCGCGAACCGGACGATATCTATCCGGTATTCCGCGAACTGTTTCGCAAACAGACCGTGTGAATAACGTCGCGTGAATGTCACCACAGCCGGAAAACGCCGTTTTCCGGCTGTTTCTTTTTCGCATTATATATTCACATAATCTATGTTTGATTTTTAGGCAATGGCAATATCAATAATAAGTCAGATTCCCCAGAACGGCCGTCTCTATTATTTGTTCTTCTGAGGTTATTCCTAAACATTCGCCTCTGTGCCCACACGGCTTGATAGGAATATTCCCATTCAGTTATCGTTACCCCGTCGCTTAAGTCTCTTCCTAAGCGAAATTTGCCTCATTTTATTTTTCTATGGCTTCTCAGCCCGCTGCGGCGGGCATTTACCTGTCAGCAGGTTAGACATCATGATCGATTACACCCTCTATGGCCTCAACAAGCACGATGTTGATGAATACCATAAGCAAATATGCTGCCTGCTCGGCAAAAACGTGCTGCTGGTGCTGACCGCCAACAAGCCGATAACCAAACAGAACCTGCTCGCCAGCCTTATCCAGGAGATAGAAAAACAGCCCGATGATTATTTTCAGCGGTTGCATCGTGCAGCCATAGAAATGATCGGCGTTAACGGACGCTAAGGCGATATACGTAAGGCAGGCATCTACGCCATTATTGCCGCCGCCGTCGTGTCGATGATGCTGTTGATTATTAATATCGATAGCGATATCAGCGAAGGGATAGCCTGCCGCAGAATGTCATCTTTTAGTCCGAAAACCCTTTCTGCCCTTGCTGTATTTCGCGCCGGCCGCCTCATCAATCAAACCCGCCACCTCATCGGCATGGAAACCAGCGAGGTCAACGCATTTCCACCGAATGAATCGCCGAATATCCCCTGCGCGATGCCGTCCCAGAATCAGCGTACCAGCACGATAATGGGTTGCGTGCTCATTGCCGACTCCTTCATCTCATAGACTGCGCCGTAGACAGATGAATGGCTCCCCTTAAGGGAGGCGCGTGGCTGCCTTCGACGCCACGCAGTCCCCATTTTCTATAGTCAGCCTCAGGCGTTCAGCAATGGCGACGACGAGTTAGCGTTCCCGGTTTTCCGGCGTCGCCACGGCCTTATCGAAACGGCTTACGCCGCAAGGGTGGAGAAAAAAACGATTAAAACTAGGATTTTTACCCATGTCGATCTAAAATTTCGCGCAAAAACAAAGAGAAGTAAATTTAGCCCAACGGGAAAAGGAATGAAGTTGTGAAGGAAATGATCTCCATCGTTTTTATGGCATGCCTGCTGGCGCTGCTGTTTTCGTGGCTGTTCGTCTACGGTCTTAACATTCATTAAACCCGCAACGTCCACAATCCGCTCCCTGGCCGGCTGGCGGCGCATCGTGACAGATGCGCTAAAACCGGCACCTGAAGGGTTCATGTACCGCCAAACCCACGCCAACTCACCTTAGCCGTCCGTCCGCCAATACATCATTAATTTTTATGAGTCATAACCCCCATCGCGTTCCCCCCTTCACCGGCTCTTTTACTGCTTAGGGGAGTCACCTCCAGAAAAAGGGTTTGCCTGACGCGAAATATTACCGGTAACTATGCTGTTGATTTCTTTTGGTAATAAACGTAAGACCGTTAATAACCCTACGTTCTTTATAGAAATAAATTATGCATTCTTATGGATAAAGGTTTGAATAAACGGCCTTTGGTCATTGATTATCACCCGCCAAGCTCCTAGAATTCGCGCGTAAAAATACAACTGGGATCGGGTTTCATGTCGTCGCTGTGGGTTGCAACGCAATACTGTTATTTTATCGGCCTGTTAGTTTCTATGATTTTCACCTACCTGGTTAGCCGGGACACCGTCAAAATTCGCTGTATCAGCGCACTGACCATCGGGTTAACCTGGCCGTTAAGCCTGCCGGTGGTGTTGCTGTTTTCGCTGTTCTGACGCCCCCAATACCTCGCGTGGGTTTTTAAACAGGCATGCTAATGAAAAGAGGCCGACCACCGGCGCAGTGGATTTTTGGCGCGGGATAAAAAAACGCCAGCGCAAGGCTGGCATGAAAACTGGAAGCAATGTGAGCAATGTCGTGCCGGATCGGGGGGCACAGAAGGAGACAACCCTTTTCCCCTCACCGGCGATTCAAATGATAATACGTCTCATTATTGAATGTAAAGTCATTTCCCTGCGTAACTCTTCCCTCCTGGAAAAATATCAGCCGCGCGGCGCACGCCAGCGTTGATACAACCGCCCTGCGCCCCACACCAGCAGCCAGAGAAAAATATTCAACCCCAACCATAATATCAGCAAGTAGAAGAACGTCTGATAACCGGGTATGCCCCGATCGGCTGAAAACGGGTTAAAGTGGAAAAATTTAACGATCGCAAACGGGTTAAGATTGAAACGGTCAAACACGGCCGCCGTCAACAACGGCGGCAACAACGTATAAAACGCCAGGCTGAACAGCAGCAGGATTTTTGTGCCCGAAGTGTTTTTATAATCTTTCATATCAATGAATTACGTCTTCCATTGTGGTGCGAACACCGCCAGGCGTTCACACGCCAATCGACCCCGCAAGCGCAAAAGAGTTCCAGGCAAACGCGGAAATAAAGCCGATCCGGCGTTTAATTGTCATTTAGCGCTCGGGTGATATATACCCTGTGGATTTTAAATTACGATGTCGCCGCGCCGCCTTCAACCGCAGCGTTCGCATGGCATCATCAGGAGGCATTAATGAAACCGGACGCACTCTCTCTGCCGCCGAACCCGAAAAAGCTCAAGGTCATCTACGGCTGGTATATTTACGTGATCTATAGCCTGCTGGTTTTCAACATTTACATGGCGGTCTACAACGTCTGCGTTCGGCATCCGATCGAGGCCCCGCTGCTGTCGCTGTTTCACAGCCTGTTCCTCGCGCTGATGCTGCAGCAGGTGCTCAAGAAGAACGTCGTTTTCGCCTGGGTCTTGCTCAGCTATTTTATTCTGATGCGCCTGTATTACGCCAATGTGCTGCATGTTGAGTTCACGCTGGTGAGCCGTGGCCTGGTGCTGCTGATTCTGACGCTGCTGCTTACCGGCGCCGTGGCCGTCGGGCAACTGGCCACGCCGCCCCAGCGGCATGACTGGCGGCAATGGGGAGCGCTCACGGCGCTGGCGGCCATCCTGACGCCGCTGATTACCACCGACTATCTGGGATAAACAGGGGGCTATTAGGGGATATGCGGTTCGGAAATGTCTACGATACGGCAGATTTTAGTGTAGTTACCCGCCTTCTCACAGATCTTGTCCGTGACGAACATGCCAAGGTAGCCCAGCAGCAGCAAGTAGCCGACCATGCACAGAATAAAGATAAGCGTTCTCACCGATAGCGACCAACCTGACAAGAGTATCCCGAATATCATAACCTGAACGCGGCGCTTTAAAAGGATTTCATGCGCACACAGCCCTCATCGGCGCACGTTCTGTAGTAACATTAAGCCACCACGCAGCCGCCGGATACGCCGATGCACCATCTGATGTTAGACATTGAAACCCTGGATATAAAACCCAGCGCCGTCATTCTGGTGGTGGCGGCGGTGTTTTTCGATCCCCGAACCGGGGAGCTGGGCGCCGAATTCGAAGCCGCCGTCAGCAGCCAGAAAGACCAGCCGGGCCGTACCATTAGCCTGGATACGGTCGCCTGGTGGGCGAAACAGTCCGATGAGGCCCGCAAACAGGCCTTCAGCGGCACCGAGAGCCTGAAACGCGTGCTGAGCAGCCTCAGCCGCTTTATCCATATGAACAGCACCGACACGGTGAAAGTCTGGGGCAACGGCAAAGAGTTCGACTGCGCGATCCTCGAACACGCCTTCCAGCAATTGGAAATGCCCTGCCCGTGGAAATTCTGGGATACCCAGGACGTGCGCACGGTGATCACGCTGGCGGAACTGCACGGCTTTAACCCGAAAAAAGCCCGCCCGTTCGAAGGTATGCCGCATCGCGCGCTGGATGATGCTCGCCACCAGGCCCGTTATGTGGCCGATACCGTCTCGGCGCTCTATTACCGCCAAGGGGCGCAGCGCTGACCCGCTTTGCCCCTTTCCATTTACCGCCAGAGTCTCTACTCTAGCCCTCTTTGTCACTTGGACGTGCCTTTCCTGTTATGCAAAAGTTTCTGTTTATGCTTCTCAGCCTGGTGCTGCTCGGCCCATTAGGCATCGATCTTTACCTGCCGACCATTCCCGCCATTGCCGTCGGCCTGGGCAGCAGCGAAGCGCTGATCCAATCTACCATTTCACTGTTTATTCTGGTGCTTGGCCTCGGCCAGGTCATCGCCGGGCCGCTGGTGGATAACTATGGCCGCAAGCCGGTGGCGCTGGCCGGCATTATCCTCTACATGATCGGCGCCGCGATGGCGGCGCTGGCCACCAACCCGACGGTTTTCATCGCTTCGCGTCTGCTGCAAGGGGTGGCGGTTTGCTGCACCGCCGTCGTCGCCTTCAGCGGCGTGCGCGATCGCCTGAATGGCGACGATGCCGCCCGCGCTTTCGGCTTTCTCAACGGCACGCTGAACATCATCCCGGCGCTGGCGCCCCTGCTCGGCGGCCTGCTCGCCGAAGCCTTCGGCTGGCGCGCCCCCTTCTGGTTCCTGGTCGGCTACGCGCTGTTGGTGTTGGTGCTGATCGCGCTGCGCCTGCCGGAAACTCGCCCTGCCGACACCGTGCCGGTCAAAGGGCTGCCGGTGCGCCAATACGCGCGCATCCTCAGCGATCGCCGTTTCCTCTCCTTTGCGGTGGTGAACTCCGGGGCGATGGGCATGGCGCTGACCTACGTTTCTCTGGCGCCGAACGTGCTGATGGGCACCGCCGGCCTGACCCCGCTGCAATTCTCGCTGGTGTTCGGCGCCAACGGTTTCTGGATCATGCTGGTCAGCTTCTTCGCCAACCGCATCATCCACAAGGTCGGCCGCCCGGTTTGTCTGGCGACCGGCGGCATGTTGATGGGGCTGGGCTGCCTGGGCCTGCTGCTGGGCGTCATGCTGCTGCCCGCGACGGCGCAAGCGCACTGGCTGGCGTATATGTTGCCGGTCGCCAGCGCCTGCGCCGGGTTGGCGTTCGTGATGGGCCCGGCCACCAGCTACGCGCTGGAGCCGTATTCCAATGAGGCCGGCGTCGCGTCCGCGCTGGTCGGTTTCGTGCAGATGGCGGGCGGTGCCGCGCTGGGTCTGGTGGCGATGGCGTTGCCGCTGCAACCGAAGCTGTCGCTGGCGCTGGTGATGCTGGCAGGCTGCCTGCTGGCGCTGCATGCACGGCGGCTCAGCAAGCAGATTAAAGGGCAGATCAGAAAAGTCGCCTGAGCCGCGGCTCAGGCTTCAATGGCGACCGGCACCCGCGCCGCTAACGCCGACAGCAGCTCATAGCCCAACGTTCCTGCCGCCGTGGCCACCTCGTCCACCGGCAGGCGTTTCCCCCACAGCTCCACTTCGGCGCCCAGCTCGACTTGCGGACAGGGCGTCAGATCCACCGCCAGCATATCCATCGATACCGTTCCCAGGGTGCGCGTCAGCACGCCGTCAACCCATACCGGCGTGCCGGTCGGCGCATGACGCGGATAGCCGTCGGCGTAACCGCAGGCCACCACGCCAATACGCTGCGCGCCGGCGGCGCTGTAACGGCCGCCGTAACCCACGCGATCGCCAGACTTCAGCTGCTGAATGCCGATGATCTCGCTGCTCAGCGTCATCGCCGGCTGCAACCCCGTCGCCGCAACGTCATTCCAGCACCCGCTCGGCGAAGCGCCATACAGAATGATCCCTGGGCGTACCCAACTGCCGTGGGTCGAAGGATGCCACAGCGTGGCGGCCGAGTTGGCCAGGCAGCGCGGCAGCGGGATATCGGCAGCGGCCGCCTCGATGGTAGCCATCTGCTGGGTCACGCCTTCCGGGCCGTCGGCGGTGGCGAAATGGCTCATCAGCGTAAGCTCGCCGATGTTGGCAATCGCCTGCGCCCTGCGCCACACCTCGTGCAGCCGCTCGGGTGCGAACCCCAGCCGATTCATGCCGCTGTTCACTTTCAGATAGACATTGAGCGGCGCGCTCAGCGTGGCATCGGCGATCGCCGCCAGCTGCCAGTCGCTGTGCACCGCCGTCGTCAGGCGATAACGATCGAGCAACGCCAAATCCTGCGGCTGGAAGAAACCTTCCAGCAGGAGAATCGGCCCTTGCCAACCCGACTCACGCAGCAGCACCGCTTCGGCCAGATCCAGCATGGCGAAGCCGTCGGTTTGCGCCATGCTGCGCCAAACGTGTTTGATGCCGTGGCCATAGGCGTTGGCCTTGACCACCGCCCAGACTTTGGCGCCGGGGGCGAAACGGCGCACCACCTGCAGGTTATTTTCAATTGCGCCAAGATGCATCGTGGCGGTTATCGGACGGGGCATCGCTTCTCCTTGGGGCAGCGTACAGCGGCCACGCGCGCCTGCGCGTGGCCGGGAAAGTCTATGACAGCGTCGACGATTAACGCGCGGGATGCACGTCGTTCAGCGGAACCGCGTGTTGCTGGCGAAACCCGGCGCTGTAACGCGCCACCGCCAGATCATCGGAAGGGATCGCCGGCGTAATGCCGGACATCAGATCGGACAACAACTGCCCGGAACCGCAGGCCATCGTCCAGCCCAACGTACCATGCCCGGTATTGAGATACAGGTTCTTCAGCGAAGTGCGGCCGACAATGGGCGTACCGTCCGGCGTCATCGGCCGCAGGCCGGTCCAGAACGTCGCGTCTTCCACTCTGCCGCCGTTCGGGTAGAGATCGCGCACCACCATCTCCAGCGTTTCGCGCCGTTTTTGCTCCAACTGCGTATTGAAACCGACGATCTCCGCCATGCCGCCGACGCGGATGCGCTGATCGAAACGGGTGATGGCGATTTTGTACGTCTCGTCCAACACCGTGGAGAACGGCGCCGCCGCTTCATCGGTGATAGGAATGGTCAGCGAATAGCCCTTCAGCGGATAAACCGGGATAGAAACCAGGCCGCGCAGCAGCGCCGTGGAATACGAACCGAACGCCACCACGTAGCTGTCGGCTTTAAACACGTCCTCGCCGCACTGCACGCCGGCGATCTTGTCGCCCTCAACCAGCAGGCGGTCAACGCTGCGGTTGAACAGGAAGGTTACGCCCGCCTGCTGCGCCATTTTCGCCAGCTGCTGCGTAAACAGCTGGCAATCGCCGGTTTCGTCGTTCGGCAGCTGCAGGCCGCCGGTCAGCTTGTGCGCCACCTGCGCCAGCGCTGGCTCGACGCTGCCGAGTTGGCCGGCTTCCAGCAATCTGTAAGGCACACCGGCATCTTCCAATACCGCAATGTCTTTCGCTGCGTTTTCGAACTGTTGTTGGGTGCGGAACAGCTGCAGCGTGCCGCCCTGGCGACCTTCGTACTGGATGCCGGTCTCCTGACGCAGCGCCTTGATACAGTCGCGGCTGTATTCCGCCAGGCGCACCATGCGGCCTTTGTTGGTCATGTAGTGTTCGGTGTTGCAGTTTTTCAACATCTGCCACATCCAGCTCAGCTGGAAGCTGCTGCCGTCGAGGCGGATCGCCAACGGCGCATGGCGCTGGAACATCCACTTGATGGCCTTCAACGGCACGCCCGGTGCCGCCCAGGGTGCGGCATAACCCGGTGAAATCTGCCCGGCGTTCGCCGCGCTGGTTTCCAGTGCCGGACCTGGCTGACGATCGATCACCGTCACCTCATGCCCCGCCTTCGCCAAATACCAGGCACTGGCTACGCCCACCACTCCACTACCTAAAATTACCACTCGCATCGCTGACTCCAGCCCAAGGCCTCACAAAGCATAATCTTCTGCTCACAGGAAATTAACTCAGTGAAAAAATCCGTCCAACAACTTCGTCATCAAACGTGACAATATTCACAATTAATTTATCGTCGATGAGCCGAGCATTTGCAATAGCCGCTCGTAAATAGCGATAAGATGCGGTTTAGAAGGGATTATAGCGTCAGACCGCCGCTGAATCGATAGCAATGCTATCAATGACAGCAGTCAAAAAAGGCGTAATAAGCAACATTGATTTAACAGAATATAAAAACATCAGCCAACACATAGACAGAATAAAAAACCGATAAAATAAAAAATACCAACATAACAGACAAAATGAATCCCCTCTCCCCGCAGCAGAAAAAACGCGTAAAATTTCGGCAAAAAATTAACCTTGTTTTCACTACTGGATTAAAACAGCCGAGCCCTTAGCCCCGCCCGTTTAGGTTGAACGCGGCAGCACGATATGAACGTTGAAGCCAGAAGCAGATCCTAAAGTTCACATTGTCGCTTTTCTGGAGAACCCCTTATGTTCATCGCCATCTACCGGTTCTCAGTCAAAACCGGGCACGAACACGCCTTTCGCCTTGCCTGGCTTGAGTTGACCCAAGGGATCTATCTGCAGCGCGGCAGCCTCGGCTCGCGCCTGCATCGAGATATGAGCGGGAAGTTTATCGGCTATGCGCAATGGCCAAGCCGAGCCGCATGGGAAAACGCCGGTGATATTCAGTTGGATGAACGCTACCGGCAAGCCCGGGAGCGAATGCGGGCGACCCTGTTGGCGGATGAAACATTATTTGAAATGGCAGTGACGGACGATTACCTGCAAATCAGACCGTTTGACTGAGCACAAGCCCACATAAGCGGGCTTGTGGTGACGGGAGCGAGTGGCATCAATGATGCAGCATCTCGTCCACGACTTCTTTAGTCTGCAGTTGGAATGGGTAATAAGTCGGCCAGTTGTCCATTTCTTTCAGCAACGCTTCCTGCGACGTGTTGCCCATAAAGATATGGAAATGTGCCGATTTGCGCGGGCCGATAATATGATCGCTGAACTGCACGAATTTCGGCGCCAGGCTGCCGGCATCCTGGCATTCGAACAGATAACGCACGCCCTTCTTACCAGAGACATACGTCAGGATCTTATGCCCGGCGTACTTATACTGACAGGCGCTGGATTGGTCGCCGCGATGAAACTCCATGACGCCGTTTTCAATGCCGATGGTATCCACATCGGTAGCATACCCTTTT
The DNA here is from genome assembly GCF_030954545.1 of Serratia sp. MF1(2023). NCBI lineage: Bacteria > Pseudomonadati > Pseudomonadota > Gammaproteobacteria > Enterobacterales > Yersiniaceae > Serratia > Serratia sp. MF1(2023). Next base: position 38,838 of record NZ_JAVHUX010000018.1, read on the forward strand.
CGGTAATACGCTTTTACTTCCGCGAAGGTCTTGCTCTTATCCTTTGCCGCTTTCTTCTTGAACACTGGGTCAAGATCCCCATTGAGCAGATAAGGATACACGGATTGCCAGACGCCCTCCCAATCCGCCAGATTGCGATCTTTGACGTCCTTATCGTCGAACACGCCCGCCTCCGCTTTTTTTTCCACCTCCGTCAGCGGCTTGCCATGTGAATGATGCCCGTGGGCAAACCCCTGCCCGCTGATAAACAGTGCGGCCAGCGCCACCGCCAGTTTGCCAAAATGCCTCGCCAAAATGCGCTCCTTGTCCGTTATTGAGAAAAACCAAAAGTTACAATATAACATAACATTTTTCAATCCCTGTCGCGCAGCAGGCAGTGTGTTGCGCGCCCTTGCCGCAGGGCTATACTCGGAGAGGAAGCCAAGTGCTAAGGCGCTTTCTGCCGGGACGGGCGCCGGATTGACCGCCGCTCGCTCCCGTGCGTACCGGCATTTTTATTTCACTGATTTGCAATGGTTAATTATGACTTGAACTATGCTTGATACAGGGTCAGCCGTTTGAGCAAGACCCGTGAATAATGAGGGTGCGCTGATGACTACTTCAACACATGAAAAGGTCAAGGATGACAAACGTCTGAGCGATGGACCGGACTGGACGTTCGAACTGCTGCAGGTGTATTTGGAGCAGATTGACCGCGTCGCCAAGCATTACCGGCTCGACACCTACCCCCATCAGATCGAGGTTATCACCTCCGAGCAGATGATGGACGCCTATTCGAGCGTCGGCATGCCGATCAACTATACCCATTGGTCCTTCGGCAAGAAATTCATCGAAACCGAACAGCGCTACAAACAGGGCCAGCAAGGGCTGGCGTATGAAATCGTCATCAACTCCAATCCCTGCATCGCCTACCTGATGGAGGAGAACACCATCACCATGCAGGCGCTGGTGATGGCGCACGCCTGCTATGGCCACAACTCGTTCTTCAAGAATAACTATCTGTTCCGCAGTTGGACCGACGCCAGCTCCATCGTCGATTATCTGCTGTTCGCCCGCCACTACATCAGCCAGTGCGAAGAACGCTACGGCGTCGATGAAGTGGAGCGGCTGCTGGACTCCTGCCACGCGCTGATGAACTACGGGGTCGACAGGTACAAACGCCCGCAGAAAATCTCACTGGTGGAAGAGAAAGCGCGCCAGAAAAGCCGCGAAGAGTATCTGCAAAGCCAGGTGAACACGCTGTGGAAGACCCTGCCACGCGTCGAACGTGAAGAGTCGCCGGAGCAGGCGCGCCGCTATCCGAGCGAGCCGCAGGAAAACATCCTCTATTTTATCGAGAAAAATGCGCCGCTGCTGGAACCCTGGCAGCGTGAGGTGCTGCGCATCGTGCGCAAAGTCAGCCAGTATTTTTATCCGCAAAAACAGACTCAGGTGATGAACGAGGGCTGGGCCACTTTCTGGCACTACACCATCCTCAACCATTTGTACGACGAAGGGCGGGTGACCGAGCGGTTTATGCTGGAGTTTTTGCACAGCCACACCAACGTGGTGTATCAGCCGCCGTACAACAGCCCGTACTATAACGGCATCAACCCTTATGCGCTGGGCTTCGCCATGTTCCAGGACATCAAGCGAATCTGCCAGTCGCCAACCGAAGAAGACCGCTACTGGTTCCCGGACATCGCCGGCAAAGACTGGCTGGACACCTTGCACTTCGCCATGCGCGACTTCAAGGACGAGAGCTTTATCAGCCAGTTCCTGTCGCCCAAAGTGATGCGCGATTTCCGGTTGTTCACCGTGCTGGACGACGATCGCAACAACTATCTGGAAATTGCCGCGATCCACAACGAGGCCGGTTACCGGGCGATCCGCCAGGAGCTGTCGGCGCAATACAACCTGAGCAATCACGAGCCGAACATTCAGATCTGGAACGTGGATCTGCGCGGCGACCGCTCGCTGACGCTGCGCTACATCCCACAGGAACGCGCACCGCTGGATAAGAGCCGCCGCGACGTGTTGAAGCACCTGCATCGCCTGTGGGGCTTCGACGTGATCCTCGAACAGCAAAACGAAGACGGCAGCGTGGAGTTGCTCGATCGCTGCCCGCCGCGGCCGACGCCGCTGTAACCGCCACAACGACGAAGGGCGCCGCATGGCGCCCTTCGTTATTTCATCGACACGCGATTAGCGACGCGCTTCGGTCAGATCGCTCGGCATGGTGCCCTGCATGCTCTGCCAAATCGCCCCGCTGTCTTTACCGTAGTTGCGCACGGTATCCATCACCTGGTCGTACAGCTTCTCATGGCACAGCGTGGACAGCTTGCTGTAGAAGGCCAGCGCCAGCTTGCGCGCTTCCGGGTTGGAGAAGTAGTAACGGCCCACGCGGGTATACAGCCCTTTCAGGCCGTTGAAAATCAGGCCGTAGATCGGGTTGCCGGAAGCGAACGCCAAACCGCGGAAGATCTCGTAATCGAGCAGATTGAAAGCGTCCGCCTGATCTTCCACCTCGGCGGCTTTCGCCAGCACTTCCTGCGCCTGCTCAGGATGATTGCGCACCGCGGCGCGAATAAAGATCGACGCGATATTGGTGCGCACGGACAGCAGGTTATCGATCAGCTGCGGGACGCTTTTGTGATCGAGACGGGCTACGGTCTCAAGGATATTGAGGCCGGACGTTTCCCAGAAATTGTTCACTTTGGTCGGTTTGCCATGCTGAATGGTCAACCAGCCATCGCGGGCCAGACGTTGCAACACTTCACGTAACGTGGTGCGCGTGACGCCAATCAACTCCGAAAGCTCACGCTCCGCGGGCAAAATAGAGCCAGGGGGGAAGCGATTATTCCAAATACTCTCAATAATGTACTCTTCCGCGAAACCGGCAGGACTCTGCGCCTTTATGACCATGTGTTTGACGTTCCGTTGCGACGATAAAATCAGTAAAAGTAATCAGCTCATCATACCAGATCGCGCTGACATGACATAGCGTGAGCGAAAAACAATAAACGAAAGTGTGCATAACGTGGCAAAAAACGAGCAAAAACACCGGCCGGCAGAAATTTGCCGCCGTAAAACAAGCTCCGGTTGCGCCCGCCCCCGCCGCATTGTTAGGGTACGTGCTACGACTGATTTAAGGATGCATAAAGGACAATGGAAACAACCTTGCGCAGCGCCCTGCTCAAAAATTTTCTGGGGCAATCTCCCGACTGGTACAAACTGACCATTCTCATTTTTCTGGCGATCAACCCCCTGGTGTTCTTTTTCGCCAGCCCGTTTATCGCGGGCTGGCTGCTGGTGGTCGAGTTCATCTTTACCCTGGCGATGGCGCTGAAATGCTATCCGCTGCTGCCGGGCGGCCTGCTGGCGCTGGAGGCGGTGACCATCGGCATGACCAGCCCGGCGCAGGTTTCGCAGGAAATCGAACATAACCTGGAAGTGCTGCTGCTGCTGATCTTTATGGTGGCCGGCATCTACTTTATGAAGCAGCTGCTGCTGTTCGTGTTCACCAAGCTGCTGCTCAACATCCGTTCGAAAACGCTGCTGTCGCTGGCGTTCTGCCTGGCCGCCGCCTTACTTTCCGCCTTCCTCGACGCGCTGACGGTCGTGGCGGTAGTGATCAGCGTGGCCACCGGCTTTTATTCCATCTATCACAACGTGACCTCGAATCGCCCCGATGGCGACATCGGCGATGACAGCGATTTCGCCGGTGAAGAGCGTAAACAGACGCTGGAGCAATTCCGCGCCTTTCTGCGCAGCCTGCTGATGCACGCCGGCGTCGGCACCGCGCTCGGCGGGGTCATGACCATGGTGGGCGAGCCGCAGAACCTGATCATCGCCAAAAACGCGGGCTGGGGCTTTATCGATTTCTTCCTGCGTATGGCGCCGGTCACGCTGCCGGTGTTGGTGTGCGGCCTGCTGGTTTGTTGGCTGGTAGAACGTTTTCGCCTGTTTGGCTACGGCGCGCAGTTGCCGGAGGCGGTGCGCGACGTGCTGAAAGAGTATGACCGCAAGGCCACCGCGGGCCGCAGCAAGCAAGAGCGGCTCAAACTGGTGATGCAGGCGCTGATCGGCGTTTGGCTGGTGCTGGCGCTGGCCTTCCACCTGGCGGAAGTGGGGCTGATCGGCCTGTCGGTGATCGTGCTCGCCACCTCCCTGTGCGGCGTGAACGATGAGCACGCCATCGGCAAAGCGTTCCAGGAAGCGCTGCCGTTCACCGCTCTGCTGGCGGTGTTTTTCACCGTGGTCGCGGTGATCATCGAACAGCACCTGTTCAGCCCGGTGATCCAGTTCGTGCTGCGCGCCGAGCCCGCCTCTCAGCTTTCGCTGTTCTATCTGTTCAACGGCCTGCTGTCGTCGGTTTCCGACAACGTGTTCGTCGGCACGGTTTACATCAACGAGGCGCGCACCGCGCTGGAAACCGGCGCTATCGGGCTGAAGCAGTTCGAGCTGCTGGCGGTCGCCATCAATACCGGCACCAACCTGCCATCGGTTGCCACCCCTAACGGGCAAGCGGCGTTTCTGTTCCTGCTGACGTCGGCATTGGCGCCGCTGGTGCGTCTGTCGTATGGCCGTATGGTGTGGATGGCCCTGCCTTATACGGTGGTGCTGACGGTGGTTGGCTTGCTGTGCGTCCAGTTCACGCTGGAACCGGCGACCGAGCTGTTGACCCAGTGGCATTGGCTGACGCTGCCGCCCGTCGACGCCGTCGGCCACTGAAACGGTGCCGGCAGGGTGAACCGACTATTTTTACGCTGAATCCAGCCCAGGTGGCTGGCAGCGAGGAGGAATTGGTTTACACTGCCGGTTCAATTGCTTACTGCATGGAAGAATCTAGATATGTTGCAATTCTTTAACCGCTGTTCACAAGGACGCGGCGCCTGGCTGCTAATGGCCCTGACAGCGTTGGTGTTGGAACTGGTCGCGCTCTATTTTCAGCACGTTATGCTGCTGCAGCCGTGCGTGATGTGCATTTATGAGCGTTGTGCGCTGTTCGGCATTCTCGGTGCCTCTCTGGTGGGCGCCATCGCGCCGAAAACCCCGCTGCGCTACGCGGCGATCTTGCTGTGGATCTACAGCGCCTGGGAAGGCCTCCAGCTGGCGTGGAAGCACACCATGATCCAGTTGCACCCTTCGCCGTTCAATACCTGCGACTTCTTCGTGAGCTTCCCTTCGTGGCTGCCGCTGGACAAATGGCTGCCGGCGGTGTTCCACGCTTCCGGCGACTGCTCCGTGCGCCAATGGCAATTCCTGACGCTGGAAATGCCGCAGTGGCTGGTCGGCATCTTCGGCGCCTATCTGCTGGTGGCGCTGATTGTGCTGATCGCACAATTTGTTCGCCCACGTCGCCGCGATCTGTTCGGCCGCTGATCGGCTGACAAACAACAACGGCGCCGAAAGGCGCCGTTTTTTTAGGTATTGCTGTCACATTCCGAGATAAAACCCTCTCAGGTATGTGTAAGGAAGTAAACGAGCACGATCAGCGCTCCAGCCACGGCAAACAGACGGACCATTTTCATTGTTATACTCTCGAACTTGCGGGAGAGCGGCCAAATTACCCAACTTATCGTTTGAAAAGAAGCATCCTGGCGCGGTTAAGCGCGTAATTTACATAACATTAAACTTCTGCGACGCCGGCGGGTAAAAACAGGCTGCGCCAGCGTGGCCCTCCCTACCTACAGGCATCAATAAATTACCGTTACTAATGAACGACTGCACCTTTGTCACATTCAGAGCACAATATTTTGGTGAAGTTTACCCATAAAATCCTTATAGTATCGGCAAAGTGAGTACTACCGATTTCCCTGGTGTTGTTGTGTGTCTTGCCCCTCATCTTTGCAGGGGCTTTTTTCCCCCTACCTCCTATTACGCAAGCCCCTATCATCCTTGAATCAAATGTTGAAATTTCCCTCTGTCCGGCCTAGAGCGTCAACGCCATTCGCACGCCAATGATTAAATAATGCAAGAGGGCGGCATGTCTGAACACGCCGCCCTCTTGCATGAAGCCCCATTTTGCCCTGCAGGCGCCCGCCTTTATCTGGCCCAGTCCGGCTTGTTGAGGATATGATCCTGCCAGTCCACCACTTCGCTCTCGCGCACCGCGATATGCCGCACCGTGATGCGCTCGCCGTGCATCGCCGCCTTGGAGCCGCTCAGCAGCGGATGCCAGGGGAACAGCGGCTTGCCTTCGCCGATCAGGCGATAGGCGCAGGTCGGCGGCAACCAATCGAAGGTGGTGAGGTTCTCGCGCGTCAGTTTGATGCAGTCTTCTTCCAGCTCGAAGCGCCGCTCGTAGTTGCGGCATTGGCAGGATTTGATGTTGAGCTGGTTGCAGGCTACGTTGGTAAAATAAATCTCGTCGGTATCTTCGTCGATCAGCTTATTCAAACAGCATTGCCCGCACCCGTCGCACAGCGATTCCCACTCTTGTTCTGACATTTCCGCCAGCGTTTTCTGTTGCCAAAAAGCGAGTTGTGACATGTTAGCGTCCGGTTTCGGTAAATGGATAAGTCACCTGCGCACAGGTTCGAGGGGGGACTATATAGACATTTTAGCCGCAAGATGCAAGCTTTGCCGCCGACGGCGCCGGCGGCGAGAGATCAGATCGCGCGGGTGCTGAGCATTTTGCCGTTCAGACTGATTTTCAGCATGTCGCCGGAGGCCATCGGGCCTACGCCCTGCGGCGTGCCGGTCAGGATGATGTCGCCGGCGCGCAGCGTGAAGAAACGGCTCATGTAACTGATAAGCGGCAGGATCGGCGTGATCATGTCACGCGTATTGCCCTGCTGGCGCAGTTGATCGTTAACGGTCAATGACAGCTCGGCGTTTTGCGGATCGCCAAATTCCGCCACCGGGATAAACCCCGACATCGGGCAGGAACCGTCGAAAGCCTTGGCCTTTTCCCACGGCTGACCGGCCTTTTTAAAACCCGCCTGCAGATCGCGCAGCGTCAGATCGAGCGCCACGCCGTAGCCGGCGATCGCCCGCGCAACGCGGTCTTCGTTGGCCTGTTTCAACGGCGTGCCGATCAATACCGCCAGCTCCACCTCATGGTGCACCGCACCGAACTCTTTGGGGATAGCCACCGGCTGGCGAATATCGCACAGCGCCGTTTCCGGTTTGATGAACACCACCGGCTCGACGGAAACCGCACTGCCCATTTCCTTGATGTGATCGGCGTAGTTGCTGCCGACACAAACCACCTTGTTCACCGGAAAATCGAGCAGCGAACCCTGCCAGTCTCTATGTTGATACATACCGCTTCTCCCAAACTGTGGAGGCTTGGCGCGCCAAGCCGATTATTGGTGTGCCGGATCAATGCCCGATCGCGTCCGCCATCATACCCACGGCGATGGCGAAATAGTAAGAGCGATTCCAGTGCATGAGGGTGCGGAAATTATCATAGACCAGGAACGTCCGCCCCTGGAGATCATCCGGCGCGATGATCCAACCGCGCTGGACGGCATGCGGCAATGCACTGCCATCCGCACGACGCACCCCGCGCTGTTGCCAGGCGTTGACGCTGCGCGCCTGCGCGTCTTTCAACCCCAGCTCGGATCGCTTGAAACCGGCGGGCAGTTTAACCTCGCGCCCCCAGCCGATACCGGGCTGCCAGCCCTCCTTGGACAAGTAACTGGCCGTAGACGCAAAGACGTCATCAATGTTATTCCAGATATCGATGCGCCCGTCACCGTCGCCGTCCGCCGCGTAGCGCAAGAAAGAGCTCGGCATAAACTGGCATTGCCCCATCGCGCCGGCCCAGGAGCCTTTCAGCGGCGTATCGCCGACGTGCCCCTGCTCGACTATCTGCAACGCCGCCATCAGCTCCTGGCTGAAAAAGGCCTCGCGGCGCCCTTCAAACGCCAGCGTCGCCAGCGCGGACACCACGTCTTCCCGCCCCTGAATCTTGCCGTAGGCGCTCTCCATGCCCCACAGCGCAATGATATAGCGCCCCGGCACCCGGTAGCGCTCGCTGGCGCGCGCCCATTGCGCCTGGTGCTGCCGATACAGTTCGCGCCCTTGGCGCACCTTAACGGGCGACATCACCCGCCGCAGGTAGTCGTCCAGGGTGACCTTTTGCTCCGGCTGATTGCGATCGTCCTTGATCACCCGATCGACGAAATGGATTTGCGCAAAAGCGCGGTCAAGGGTGCCCTGGCTGATGCCCTGCTCCCGCGCCCGGCGCTTGAGCTGCTCGACATACGCCGGGAACTGCGCCGGATCGCGGCCGCTCGCCGCCAGCGTCGTCTCCTGAGCCGCCTGCGGCGCGCCGGGCATCAGCACACCGCCCAGCGCCAGCCAGGCGGCCAATACGGTTCTTCTCGCCGAACGTGTCATCGCGCCTCCCTTGGCCGTGGTGACTGTCTCAGGCCTTGTCGCCCGCCAGATGCTGATTGAGCAGGTTTTCAACCGGCGGCGGGAACTGCAGGTAATAGCCTTCGTCTTTCAACGCCTGCTTCACCTTTTCGATATCCGCCGAGGCCAATTTCTTGCGCTCATCGAGCGAAAGCATCATGGCGAATTGCGGCACGCCGAAACTTTTCATCAGATCCTCTGGCACACGAGAGAAATCGTCTTTTTTTTCGACATAAAGATAAGTTTGATCGCGTTTCGGGCTTCTATAGATCACACAAAGCATTTTTTTAACTCTATTTAATTGAGGGAGCGTCTTGCCTGGATATAACTCTGACTATAACATGCTTATAGTACATCGGAATATCGCACCCCGAGTGGTATTCCGGGGATTTAAAGTTGCTGAGACTGAGTCAGGATAGATGTCACAATCGCCAATTGAGCTAAAAGGCAGCAGTTTTACCCTATCGGTTGTTCATTTGCATAATTCGCAGCCCGAGGTAATACGTCAGGCGTTACAGGAAAAAGTTGAGCAAGCGCCCGCTTTTCTGAAAAACGCCCCTGTTGTTATCAACGTCGCAACGCTGGAAGGCGATGCGAACTGGAAAGAACTTCAACAGGCTGTCGCGGCAGCAGGTCTGCGCGTTGTGGGTATCAGCGGTTGCAGAGATGAGCGTCAAAAGCGCGCGATAGCCCGCGCCGGGCTGCCGCTGCTGAGCGAAGGCAAAGGCCAGAAAATGGCGGCGCCGGAGCCTGCACCTGCGCCCGTGGTGGCGGATAACGCCCCCGCCAAAACGCGCATCATCAGCACGCCTGTCCGTTCCGGCCAACAGATTTACGCCCGCAACTGCGATCTTATCGTGACCAGCAGCGTCAGCGCCGGCGCCGAACTGATTGCCGACGGCAACATTCATGTCTACGGCATGATGCGCGGTCGCGCACTGGCAGGCGCGTCAGGCGACACGCAATGTCAGATTTTTTGCACCCACCTGGCGGCTGAGCTAGTCTCTATCGCAGGGCAGTACTGGTTGAGCGACCAAATCCCGTCCGATTACGTCGGGCAGGCCGTACGACTCAGCCTGTTGGATAACGCTTTAACCATACAACCTTTAAATTAAGCCCTTTTGACAAGGAATCCATTTCATGGCACGCATTATTGTTGTTACATCGGGTAAAGGGGGCGTTGGCAAGACCACTTCGAGCGCGGCCATCGCTACCGGCCTGGCCCAGAAAGGCAAGAAAACCGTCGTGATCGATTTCGATATCGGTCTGCGTAATCTTGACCTGATCATGGGCTGCGAACGTCGGGTAGTGTATGATTTCGTGAACGTGATTCAGGGCGATGCCACGCTGAATCAGGCGTTGATCAAAGACAAACGCACTGAAAACCTCTATATCCTGCCTGCTTCGCAGACGCGCGACAAAGACGCGTTGACCCGCGAAGGCGTTGAAAAAATTCTCAACGATCTCGGCGAGATGGATTTTGACTTCGTGGTGTGCGATTCACCGGCCGGTATCGAAACTGGTGCGCTGATGGCGCTGTATTTCGCCGACGAAGCTATCATCACCACCAACCCGGAAGTGTCTTCGGTACGCGACTCCGACCGTATCCTGGGCATCCTCTCCTCCAAGTCACGCCGCGCCGAGAAAGGCGAGTCACCCATCAAGGAACACCTGCTGCTGACCCGTTACAACCCGGGCCGCGTCAGCCGTGGCGACATGCTGAGCATGGAAGACGTGCTGGAAATCCTGCGCATTCCACTGGTGGGCGTGATCCCGGAAGACCAGTCCGTGCTGCGCGCTTCCAACCAGGGTGAGCCTGTCATTCTGGATGCCGAGTCAGACGCCGGTAAGGCGTACGACGATACCGTTTGCCGCTTGTTGGGGGAAGAACGCCCATTCCGCTTCATTGAAGAAGAGAAGAAGGGTTTCCTGAAACGCCTTTTTGGGGGATAAACCATGGCCTTATTAGACTTCTTTCTGTCCCGCAAAAAACAGACAGCCAATATAGCCAAGGAACGGCTGCAGATTATCGTCGCAGAGCGTCGTCGCGGGGACAGTGAGCCCCCGTATCTGCCTGATCTGAAACGCGATATTCTGGCGGTTATTTGCAAATACATTCAGATCGATCCTGAAATGCTGCACGTGCAGTTCGAGCAGAAAGGGGACGATATTTCGGTACTTGAACTTAACGTGACATTACCGGAATCGGAAGAAGCAGCTAAATGATTGCGACGCATTAATTACCCCCTGTATATTTTATGCAGGGGGTAACTGTATGTGCATCCAGTTATTAAGCTTTATCGGCAGCAAAAAAGCGATTTTTCCCTTTGGGACTATTCCCAATTAACTTTGCCGCCGCCTCGTTTAAAGTAAATTCTGGCCAGATTTACCTTCAACGCATTATTTCCTGCCTATATTCACCCGAGCAGAGTTTCCCTACCCTGCCCTGGTGATAATCAGCGATTAATAATCTTTCAGGATGTCCTGCAGCGGTGCCATTAATAGATCGCCGCGCCAGCCGCTGATTAATTCAGGGCGACTTTCGCCGTCTTTCAGTTGCCAATGCCAGTTCAGCAATTGGTTAATTTGGCGACGGGATGCCAGCAGTTCGCTGCTCAACCCGCTTTGCTCGCTGACGGTAGCGATCGCCGCCTTGATGTCTTTGAACACCTTCTTGTAGCCCGGCTGATCGATCAGGTTTGCCAACGGCGCCGGCAGCTCGGATTCGTCCAGCGCTTCGGCCTCCGCCACCAGCGCCAACAGCGTTTTACCGTGATAACGGATCTCCGGCCCGCTCAGGCCCAGCGAATCCAGTTCTCCCAGCGAAGACGGCATATAGCGCGCCACCTGCCACAGGTTTTCCTCACGCACCACGAAGTTCACCGCCAGATCGCGCTCGCGCGCCTGGCGCAGCCGCCATTGCGCCAACTTCTGCAAACAACCGAGCTGACGCGGGCGCAGCTGCCAGGCATTGCTGATTTCGCGATAGGCCAATTCCGGCGCCAGCGCCTCGCTGCGGCGCTGGCACAGCAGCAGGCACTCGTTGTTGGCCGCCGCGGTCCAACCGGCCTCTTCGGTCTCCTGCACCAGCTGTTTGGCCATCGGCAGCAGATAGAACACGTCGGCGGCTGCGTACACGCACTGCCTTTCGGTCAGCGGACGCGCCAGCCAGTCGGTGCGCGACTCGCTCTTGTCCAGCTCAACTTTCATATACTCCGCCACCAGCGTCGCGAAACCGCAGGAGAGCGGCCGGCCGGTAAACGCCGCCAGGATCTGGGTATCGACCATCGGCGTCGGCAGCGTTTTAAAGGCGTTGAGAAACACTTCAAGATCTTCACTGCCGGCATGCAGGAACTTCACCACGGCGGTATCGGCCAGCAGGTCGACAAACGGCAGCCATTGCTTGATCGGCAGAGGATCGATAAGGGAGAGTTGTTCACCGTCGTAGAGCTGGATCAGGCCCAGCTGCGGATAGTAGGTGCGCGTTCTGACAAACTCGGTGTCCAGCGCAATCTGGGCATGCTTTCTCGCCTGCTCGCAGACCTGCTGCAATCCGGCATCGGTAGTGATCAACTGATAATTCAAAACATCATTCTCTTGTAGGATTCAAACACAACAACGCCGGCATTCACCGGCGTTGTCGATAGTCAGGCGCAAGAGCGAAACCTAGGCGGCATCGGCCGGTTTCGGCGTTTTTAGCTCATCGCGCAGTTCTCGCCGCAAAATCTTGCCGACGTTCGACTTCGGCAATTCATCGCGGAACTCAACAATTTTAGGCACTTTATACCCGGTCAGGTGCCGACGGCAATGGGTCAACAGCTCTTCCTTGGTCAGCGAGGCGTCTTTCTTCACCACGCAGATCTTCACCGTCTCGCCGGAGATCTCGCTGGGTACCCCGATCGCCGCACATTCCAGCACCTTCGGATGCTGGCTGACCACGTCCTCGATCTCGTTCGGGTAAACGTTGAAACCAGAGACCAGGATCATGTCTTTCTTACGGTCGACGATGCGCACAAACCCCTGCTCGTCCACGGTCACCACATCACCGGTCGCCAACCAGCCATCTTTCAGCACTTCGTCGGTAGCTTCCGGGCGTTGCCAATAGCCTAACATAACTTGCGGGCCTTTGACCCACAGTTCGCCCGGTTCTCCCGGCGGCACATCCTGGCCATTGTCGTCCAACAGCCGAATATCCGTCGACGGCACCGGTAAGCCGATGCTGCCGCTGTAGTGTTTCAGATCGTAAGGGTTGCCGGCCACCAGCGGCGCGCACTCCGTCAGACCATAGCCTTCCAGCAGGTGTTTGCCGGTGGTTTTCTCCCACTTCTCGGCCACCGCTTTTTGCACCGACATGCCGCCGCCGACCGAGAAACGCAGCGTGGAGAAGTCGAGTTTGTGGAACTCTTCGTTGTTCAGCAACGCGTTGAACAAAGTATTCACCCCGCTCATGGCGGTGAACGGGTATTTGCCCAGCTCTTTCACCAGCCCCGGAATATCGCGCGGGTTGGTGATCAGCAAATTGCGCCCGCCCAGATCGATAAACAGCAGGCAGTTCACCGTCAGCGCGAAAATGTGGTACAGCGGCAACGCCGTCACCACCAGTTCCTGCCCTTCACGGAACAGCGGCGAGTAGGCGGCTTTGGCCTGTTCGAGGTTGGCCTGCATGTTGCGGTGCGTCAGCATCGCGCCCTTCGCTACGCCGGTGGTGCCGCCGGTGTATTGCAGGAAGGCCAAATCGGTATTAATGATGTCCGGCTTTACATATTGCAAACGGCGTCCGCGCTGCAGCGCGCTGCGGAATGAAATGGCGTCCGGCAGGTTATATTTGGGCACCAGGCGCTTGATGTACTTGACCACAAAGTTGACCAGCGTGCCTTTGGCGGCCGAAAGCTGATCGCCCATGCGCGTGAGGATCACGTGCTTGACCTGGGTGTTGAACACCACTTTTTCCAACGTATGGGCAAAGTTGGAGACGATGACGATGGCGCTGGCGCCGCTGTCGTTCAACTGGTGTTCCAGCTCGCGCGGGGTATACAGCGGGTTGACGTTAACCACCACCATACCGGCGCGCAGAATGCCGAACAGGGCGATGGGGTATTGCAACAGGTTAGGCATCATCAGCGCGACGCGGTCGCCCTTCTTCAGGCCCAGTTCATTTTGCAGGTAAGCCGCGAAAGCCCGGCTGCGCTCTTCCAGTTTGCGGAAGGTCATCACCTCGCCCATGTTGATAAAGGCGGGCTGATCGGCATAGCGCTGCACGGCATGCTCAAACATTTCGATCAACGACGAATAGCGATCGGCATCAATCTCTGCGGGCACATCTGCCGGATACCGTTTTAACCAGACCTTATCCAAGGTATTACTCCTGAAATCATTACTAATTATCATCGCAGCCTCAAACTCGCAGCCTAACCATAACAATATTTTAACTCAGCAGACCAGTGCAGGTTTTAAACATTATTCAGGTTGCGATGTACGTCACTAATTGTCGGATATTCCTTATCCCAAAAAGCAAAAGGGCGGCCTGAGCCGCCCTGTCAAATGTGTTCACATCAAGCGTATGCTACTCGGTTACGATGGTTTGCACCTGTGCCGGGCCGGGATTGTACCAACCATAGCCTGCGCCCCAACCGGGTCCCCACGGGCCACCGCGCCAGCCCCAGGGGCCCATTGGCGCAGGCGGCATCACCACCTGCTGCACCAGATGCCAGCGTTTGAAACCGGTCACGTTCATCGTCACGAAGCGATACGGCGTCATGCCGATACGCCCCTCTTTCAGGCCGGTAATGGGGCCGACGACGGTCACCAACTGGCCTTTGAAATCAACAGGCTCGAGGAAGCCGTTTACCGTGGCCAGCAAGCGGCCGCGCGACGGTTCACCGAGAATCGGCCGCGCACCGCTGTCGAGCGGCACCGCCGCGATCTCCAGCACCGTGCGCCCTTGCTCGTTGGCGACGTTAACCACGGTGCCGCCGAAGCGGGCTTCCGCGCCGGTAAACAGATTGGGTGCATTTTGTACCGAGGAAAGCTGAGTCACCGGCGAAGGGGTGGAACCTTTGATCGCATCCGGTACGGTGACGCACCCGGACAGAACCAGCGCGCCGCAGGCGACGGCCAGCAGCGACAGCTTTTTACTTGCAGTGCGGATTAACATGGTCGCAATCTCCTGAAATGGCTGTAACTTTGACCGCGTTTCATCGTTCAAGTTGCAGGCTTTCATCGCCCGGCCTCAACAACAGCACAATAGGCCGCGCTTACTCGCGGCCCGGCAGTTTTTTCCAGGTGACTTCATTGCGCAGATAGGTCGGCTCGGCGTTTTCTACCGCCACCGCCAGCCCCTGTTGCCAGGCGTGCAACGCCAGCGGCAGCATGTCTTGCGCCTGCGGCAACAGCATCTGCCCGTCACGCACGCTCAGCGTAGACCCCTTGACCAGATCGGGATAGGTTTGCCAGCCGGTGCCGACGTGGGCCCATTCGCCCTGCAGGCGCTGCGCACGCTCCAGCGCCTGCGCCGGCGACAACACCGCCTCGCCTTCGCTTTCCAACCAGCTACCGTCCGCCTGGCGTTCGAACTGCCCCCAGTAGACTTCACCCATGCGCGCATCTACCGCCGCCAGCACCCGCTCCGCGCCGCAGACGCGCCAGGCGCCCTGTGCCATGGTTTGCAGCGTGGAAATACCGAGCATCGGCAGATCGGCGCCCAGCGCCAGGCCCTGAGCGATGCCAATGCCGATGCGCACCCCGGTAAAGCTGCCGGGGCCGCGGCCAAAGGCCAGCGCATCGAGCTGGTTGAGCGCCAGGCCGGATTCCGCCAGCACCTGCTGCACCATAGGTAAAATACGTTGCGTATGCTCGCGTGGGCACAGCTCAAACAGGGCGTGGATTTCGCCTTGATTCCAGACGGCGACGGAACAGGCTTCCGTCGCGGTATCGATCGCTAAAATTCGCGTGGACATGCCAACCTCTGGCGGGAATAAAACTGGGTTTTTCATACAGGGCGCGCATTGTAGCACAGCCCCGTAAGCCCTTCATCTTTCACGTGGCCGACGTGTCGGCGGCCTGCAGGAAGGCGATCGCCTGCTTCAAATCGCGGGTGCGCGGCGTAGGCGGCAGGCTATTGAGGAACACCTCGCCGTAGGGCCGCATGACCAGACGGTTATCGCAAATCACCAGCACGCCGCGATCGTCGGTGTCGCGGATCAAACGGCCGACGCCCTGTTTCAGGGTGATGACCGCATCCGGCAGCTGCACGTCATTGAACGGATCGCCGCCGCGCAGGCGGCAATCTTCAATGCGCGCCTTCAGCAGCGGATCGTCCGGTGAAGTGAACGGCAGTTTATCGATGATGACGCAGGACAGCGCATCGCCGCGCACGTCCACCCCCTCCCAGAAGCTGCTGGTCGCCACCAGCAGCGCGTTACCGGCGGCGACGAACTGCGCCAGCAGCTGCCCTTTGCTGGTTTCCCCTTGCAACAGCACCGGCAGCGTCATCGTGGCGCGGAACTCTTCCGCCAGCTCGCGCATCATCTGGTGCGAGGTGCATAAAAAGAAGCAGCGGCCGTTGTTGGCTTCAATTAATGGCCGCAGCATGCGCGCCAGCTGGCGCGCTCCGCCGCGCTGATTCGGCGAAGGCAAAAAGCGCGGCACGCACAGCAGCGCCTGCTTGGCATAGTCGAACGGGCTCGGCAACAGCAGCGTTTTGGCCTTGGTCAGCCCCAGCCGTTCGGTGAAGTGGCCCAACCGATCGTTGACCGACAGCGTAGCCGAGGTAAAGATCCAACTGCCCGGCTTCTCGTCCAGCATTTCGCGGAACCGATCGGCTACCGTCAGCGGCGTCAGCGCCAGCACGAAATGGCGCGAGTTGCATTCATACCAATAGCTGTAGCCCGGCTCCGTCACCGCCTTCAGCCGCTTGAGGCGCGCGCGGTACAGCGTGGCGCGCTCAAAGGCGGCGTCCAGCAGCGCCGAACGCCCCAGCGACAGTTTCATCACGTCATAACACAGCTCCAACGCGTCATCGAGCAGCAACAGAGCGCGCTGCACGTTCGGTGCGCCGAGCACGTCACGCAGATTGCCGCGAAAACCCGGCTCGCCCAGATTCAGACGGAAATCTTGCGTGCTCAGGCTGAGACGGTCGGCGCTTTTTTGCAGTTGAGCGGCGTCGCGCACCTCGGTGCGGTAGGCGATGGTGATGTCCTTCGCCAGATCCAACAGTTGGCGGCTGGTGAGCTGTTGGCCGAAATACTGGCTGGCGATGTCGGGGATTTGGTGCGCTTCGTCGAAAATCATCACCTCGGCTTCCGGGATCAGCTCGGCGAAACCGCCCTCTTTCACCACCATATCCGCCAGGAACAGGTGATGGTTTACCACCACCACATCCGCATCCATCGCGCGGCGGCGTGCCTTGACCACGAAGCAATCCTGATACAGCGGGCAATCGCTGCCCAGGCAGTTGTCATTGGTGCTGGTCACTAATGGCCAGACGAAGCTGTCTTCCGCCACTTCGCTGCAGGTGCTGATGTCGCCCTCTTTAGTCTGCGACGACCACTTGCGCAGCTGCACCAGATCGATCAGCGTCTGCCCCGCCAGCTCGCCGCCGGCCATCGACTGCTGCTCCAACCGCTCGAGACACAGATAATTGGAGCGCCCCTTCAGCAGCGCCAGCTTGCCTTTGTACTTCAACGCTTTGGCGACGGTGGGCAGATCGCGCGCATACAGCTGATCCTGCAACGCTTTCGAACCGGTAGAGATGATCACTTTGCGATCGGCGCGCAGCGCCGGCGCCAGATAAGCGAAGGTTTTGCCGGTGCCAGTGCCGGCTTCCACCACCAGCTCCTGCTTGAAATTGATTGCCTCGGTGACGGCTTGCGCCATCTGCCGCTGCGGCTCACGCGGTTTGAATCCCTTGATAGCCTGCGCCAATGCGCCGTCTGTTGCAAAATCGTCTGTCACGCTGTCTCTCTGCCGGTGTCATTCAGCGGTGATTATGCCAAGCCTGCCGCCCGGCTACCACCCACTTTATCGCCGCGCTTTTTCATTACCGGCTGTGCTACCCTTAGCGGGACTATGATATGGAGATAAGCAAATGAATATCGAAAGAATTGATCCCGATCAGCGCTGGTCCGAAGCCGTGGTGCACAACGAGACCGTTTACTACACCAGCGTGCCGGAGAACCTGGACGACGACGCGACCGCGCAGACCGCCAACGCCCTCGCCGCCATCGACGTGCTGCTGGCGCGCGTAGGTTCGGACAAAAGCCGCATTCTGGACGCCACCATCTTCCTGGCCAACAGCGCCGACTTCGCCGCGATGAACGCCGCCTGGGACGCCTGGGTGGTCGCCGGCAGCGCGCCGGTGCGCTGCACGGTGCAGGCGCAGCTGATGAATCCGAAGTACAAGGTGGAAATCAAAATCATCGCCGCGCTGTAAGCCTGAGCGCAGACGAAAAAAAACCGCAGACGGCAACGCCTGCGGTTTTTTATTGCCCGTTATCAGGACAGTTTAAGGATCACCATCCCCATCAGCAGCAGCGCCAGGCCAATCCAGCCTTTGGCGTTCAACCGCTGGCCGAACATGATCCAGCCTGCGGCGATGGTGGCGGCGATACCGAAACCGCCCCACAGCGCATAAGCGATCGACAGATCGATGCCCTTCACCGCCTGCGCCAGGGCGCTGAACGCGCCGAGCACCGACAGCAGCGACAACAGCCCCAGCCAAATTTTACGGAAGCCGTCCGACATCTTCAGGAAGATGTTGGCGATGATTTCCAGCACGATCGCCAGCCCCAGGAACCCAATGTGGTACAACTCAAACTGTTGCATGGTTGTTACCTCGCGGGCTGACCTGTTTTCGCTCTTTGCGGGTACCGGATTTCACCAGCATGATGCCGGCGATCAGCGTAGCCAGGCCCAGCACCTTCAGCGCCGAGATTGGCTCGTCGAACCACAGCACGCTGAACAGGGTAATGAACAGAATACCGATGCCTTCCCACAGCGCATAGGCCACGCCCAGCGCCACGCGTTTTACCGCTACGGACAGCAACACATAAGACGCGGTGATCATCACGTACATCACGATGTGCCCGATCATGCCGCCATTGACGCTGGCGTATTTCATCGACAAGGTGCCGATGATTTCGGTCATGATGGCCAAACCTAAAAAGATCCAATAAATCATAATTTTTCTCCCAAACGGCGAATAACGCGCGCCAAGGCATATTTATCCCGATTTATCTCGTCGAACGGCCGCATTGCGGCGCGCAAGACGCAGAGATCCCTGGGGATAAACTGACCCAAACGCAAAAAGAATGTTTGCCCGGCTGAACGGTAGAGCGAAGGCGAAAGCCCGCTACCGGCACCGGTTAAGGGAGAAAGACGCTATAGCTCGCTGCACCAGTGATGCTCACTGGCAAGGATCGCAGACAGGAAGAGTTGGCACGTAGAGGTTCTGAGGGTAATTCCGTTAATAGTCATCATAATCGTTCTCTATTATCAGCCGCACACCGTGCGATTTGCCCAATATCCTCATGAAAGTAAAATTTTCGACTGAGATATTTTTACCACAGCCAAAATAAGAAAGCAAACTGCCGTTTTCATAAAAATAGAAAAAAAACGGGTTAAAAATAAGAACGTTAATCACGATAAAAATTAAAAAAGGCTCAACGGAGCGTTGAGCCTTGCGATATTCGCGGCGCGCAAATAAGCGCCAACCCCAGGCGCGGCGCGGGTTACAACGCGGCCCCGCTGACGGCGCTGCGCGCCAGTTCAGTGATGCGCGCGTAGTCGCCGCTTTCGAGCGCGTCCGCCGGTACCAGCCAGGAACCGCCGATGCAAAGTACGCTGTTCAGCGCCAGATAATCGCGGTAGTTGTTCGGCGTAATACCGCCGGTCGGGCAAAAACGCACCTGCGGGAACGGGCCGCCGATCGCCTGCAGCGCCTTCACGCCGCCGTTGGCTTCCGCCGGGAAGAATTTGAACTCGCGCAGGCCGTGATCCATGCCCTGCATCAGCTCGGAAACGGTGCTGATGCCCGGGATCAGCGGGATTGGCCCCGCCGTCGCCGCCTGCAGCAAGGCTTCGGTCAGCCCCGGGCTGATGGCGAACTGCGCTCCCGCCTCGGTCACCTCCCGCAGCTGCTGCGGATTGATCACCGTACCGGCGCCGATGATGGCCTCCGGCACCTCTTTGGCGATAGCGCGGATCGCCTCCAGCCCGCAGGCGGTGCGCAGCGTCACCTCCAATACCCGCACGCCGCCGGCAACCAGCGCTTTCGCCAGCGGCACCGCCTGCTCCAGCTTGTTGATCACGATAACAGGCACCACCGGCCCTGCCGTCAGGATCTGCTCGGCGCTGGTTTTCCAGTTTTTCATCGTTATTTCTCCATTACTCGCGGTTAACAATGGCACGCCCCTGCCACAGGGCTCCGCGCAAATGCGCGGACGTCCGGCCGTACCGTAAGTGATGTGGCCCACGCGCAGATCGCAGGCAAAAAAAGCCGGCAGACAGGCTGCCGGCATTGCGCATTACTCGAACTCGTTCCAGGAACGGCCGTCGCGGGTGATCATCGCCACCGAGGCCACCGGCCCCCAGGTGCCCGCCTGATAAGGCTTCGGCGCCTCGTTGTCGGCTTTCCATGCGTCCATGATGGAGTCGACCCACTTCCAGGCCTCTTCCACTTCATCGCGGCGCACAAACAGCGCCTGAATGCCGCGCATGGTCTCCAGCAGCAGGCGCTCGTAGGCGTCCGCCACGTGCTCCTGGTTGAAGGTTTCCGAGAAGCTCAGATCCAGCTTGGTGGTCTGCAGACGGTGCTTGTGATCCAGCCCCGGCACCTTGTTCAGCACCTGAATTTCGATGCCTTCGTCCGGCTGCAGGCGGATGGTCAGCTTGTTCTGCGGCAGCTGCTGGTAAGAATCGCTGAACAGGTTAAGCGGTGGGTTCTTGAAGTACACCACCACTTCCGAACATTTGGTCGGCAGGCGTTTACCGGTACGCAGGTAGAACGGCACCCCGGCCCACTGCCAGTTGTCGATATCCACGCGGATGGAGACGAAAGTTTCGGTGCTGCTGCTCTTGTTCGCCCCTTCCTCTTCCAGATAACCCGGCACTTTCTTGCCCTGGACGAAACCGGCGGTGTACTGACCGCGCACGGTGGTTTCCCGTATATTGGTCTGATCGATGCGGCGCAGCGAACGCAGTACCTTCACCTTCTCGTCGCGGATACGGTCAGTGGTCAGATCCGCCGGCGGCGACATGGCGATCATGGTCAGGATCTGCAGCAGGTGGTTCTGGATCATGTCGCGCATCTGGCCGGCCTGGTCGAAGTAACCCCAGCGCCCTTCGATGCCCACCTCTTCCGCCACGGTGATCTGCACCGAATCGATGGTGCGGTTATCCCAGTTGGATGCGAACAGCGAGTTGGCGAAACGCAGCGCCAACAGGTTCAGCACCGTCTCTTTGCCGAGATAGTGGTCGATACGGTAAACCTGGGATTCGTTGAAGTACTCCGCCACCTGGTCGTTGATCACGCGGGAAGACGCCAGATCGGTGCCCAGCGGCTTCTCCATCACCACGCGCGCCGGCTCATGGTTCAGCTTGGCTTCGCCCAACCCTTTGCAGATGGCGCCGAAGGTGCTTGGCGGCATGGCGAAGTAGTTGATGGTGGTGCGGTGTTTCTGATCCAGCATTTTACCCAATTTGGTAAAGTTCTTGCTGTCGTTGACGTCCAGATTGCAGAAGTCCAGGCGTGCGCTCAGCGTGGCCCAGAGTTCGTCATCCAGTTTTTCCTTCATGAAGGTGCCAAGCGCTTCCTTGACCACTTCGGTATAGGCTTTTTTATCCCACTCCGCGCGGCCGACGCCGATGATCCGCGTTTCCGGGTGGATGTGTCCGGCTTTCTCTAACTGGTACAGGGAAGGCAGCAGCTTACGGCGCGCCAAATCACCTTTCGCGCCGAAAATAACCAGGTCACACGCCTGGGCTGTAGAGGTTACCGCCATGTTCATCTCCTCGTTGCAGGATATTTGTAATTTTCTTACATTACTAATGTACTCTGTTTGACTACGGCCAGCAAACCCAGCGCAGAAGCAGAAAAAAAGACCTCAATATTCCAGTGGAAAGCGCCAATGTGCGCCAGCGCCCTCGTCCCGGGCAAAACTGTAATTTTTCGTCTTTTTTGACGCTCTGTTACCATTATGAAAGTTAGACACAGGTCATATTCTGGTGAAAAAAGCCTGCATACGCCCTGTCGAGACTGCCAACGGTTACCAGCACGTAGTATATTTTCACTAAACCGGCATTGATTTCTCCTTTGTTTGAAATCGTCATACCCTATCGATTCCAGGTTACAGCCGCTCGTTTGGCGTCTGCTTGCACGGCGAACACGGGCGAGATTCGACGCTGTTGCTTGAAAGCCACAGGGATAAAACCATGAGTGACTCTCGTTATATGAATACGCTGGACAAAATCCAGAGCCATCTGGAACTCCTGAGCAAATCTGAAAGGAAAGTCGCCGAGGTGATCCTGGCCTCCCCGCAGACCGCCATTCACTCCAGCATCGCCACGCTGGCGCGCATGGCCGACGTCAGCGAACCCACCGTCAACCGTTTTTGCCGCCGCCTTGATACCAAAGGCTTTCCCGACTTCAAACTGCATCTCGCCCAAAGCCTGGCTAACGGCACGCCCTACGTAAACCGTAACGTCGAGGAAGACGACAGCGTCGATGCCTATACCAGCAAGATCTTCGAATCGGTCATGGCCAGCCTGGATACAGTAAAGGCAAATTTGGATATTGCCGCAATCAATCGTGCGGTTGACCTGCTCACCCAGGCAAAAAAGATCTCTTTCTTCGGCCTGGGCGCCTCCGCGGCGGTAGCGCACGATGCGATGAACAAATTTTTCCGCTTCAACATTCCGGTGGTCTACTTCGATGACATCGTTATGCAGCGCATGAGCTGCATGAACTCCGGCGAAGGCGACGTGGTGGTGCTGATCTCACACACCGGCCGCACCAAGAATCTGGTGGAGATGGCCCACCTGGCGCGAGAAAACGACGCCACGGTACTGGCTATCACCTCGCGCGACACCCCGCTCGCCCAGGCGGCGACCCTCGCTCTGCTGCTCGACGTGCCCGAAGACACCGACGTTTACATGCCGATGGTGTCGCGGATCGCGCAATTAACGCTCATTGACGTGCTCGCCACCGGATTTACCTTGCGCCGAGGGGCTAAATTCAGAGATAACTTGAAGCGGGTCAAAGAAGCGCTCAAAGAATCGCGCTTTGATAAAGGCGTGGTCATTCCCAACAGTTTTGATTCGTGACCCGACGAAGAAAAAATCGCCGTTCAACAGACATTTGAATGACGGCATCAGAGGCGGTACCCTGTTAACATGCTCATGCGGGTAACCCGGGTGAAATATCAGTGTTGTAAAATTACATTTCACGCCTGGTTTCGTTATCCGACGTTATCGCAACACCAATATTTGCTTCACCAGTCAACGGAGTAATACATGTCCAGACGGCTCAGAAGAACCAAAATCGTTACCACCCTGGGTCCGGCTACTGACCGCGACAATAATCTGGAAAAGATCATTGCCGCCGGCGCCAACGTAGTTCGGCTTAACTTCTCCCACGGCAGCCCGGAAGATCACCAGGCTCGCGCTGACAAAGTGCGCGAAATCGCCGCAAAACTGGGACGTCACGTCGCTATACTCGGCGATCTGCAAGGGCCGAAAATCCGCGTCTCCACCTTCAAGGAAGGCAAAATCTTCCTCAACGTGGGCGATAAATTCCTGCTGGACGCCAACCTGTCAAAAGGCGAAGGCGATAAAGAAAAAGTCGGTATCGACTATAAAGGCCTGCCTGCCGACGTGGTGCCGGGCGATGTCCTGCTGCTCGACGACGGCCGCGTTCAGTTGAAAGTGCTCGAAGTTCAGGGCATGAAAGTGTTTACCGAAGTGACGGTCGGCGGCCCGCTGTCCAACAACAAGGGCATCAATAAGCTCGGCGGTGGCCTGTCGGCCGAAGCGCTGACCGAAAAAGACAAGGCGGACATCGTGACCGCCGCCAAGATTGGCGTCGACTATCTGGCGGTTTCCTTCCCGCGCACCGGTGAAGACCTGAACTATGCCCGCCGCCTGGCGCGCGACGCCGGCTGCAACGCCAAGATCGTGTCCAAGGTTGAGCGTGCCGAAGCGGTCTGCAGCGACGAAGCGATGGACGACATTATTCTGGCCTCCGACGTGGTGATGGTTGCCCGTGGCGATCTCGGCGTCGAAATCGGCGATCCGGAACTGGTCGGCATTCAGAAGAAACTGATCCGCCGCGCCCGTACCCTGAACCGCGCGGTGATCACCGCAACTCAGATGATGGAGTCGATGATCACCAACCCGATGCCGACCCGCGCCGAAGTCATGGACGTGGCCAACGCCGTGCTGGACGGCACCGACGCCGTTATGCTGTCGGCGGAAACCGCCGCCGGCCAATACCCGGCGGAAACCGTGGCGGCGATGGCGCGCGTTTGTCTGGGCGCCGAGAAGATCCCGAGCATCAATGTTTCCAAACACCGCCTGGACGTGCAGTTCGACAACATCGAAGAAGCGATTGCCATGTCTTCGATGTATGCCGCCAACCACCTGAAAGGCGTTACCGCGCTGATCGCCATGACCGAGTCCGGCCGCACCGCGCTGATGATGTCGCGCATCAGCTCCGGCCTGCCGATCTTCGCCATGTCGCGTCATGAGCATACGCTGAACCTGACCGCGCTGTATCGCGGCGTGACGCCGGTGTATTTCGACAGCCACAAAGACGGCGTGATCGCCGCCAATGAAGCCGTCAATCGCCTGCGCGACAAGGGCTTCCTGGTCTCCGGCGATCTGGTGATCGTTACCCAGGGCGACGTGATGGAAACCGTCGGCACCACCAATACCAGCCGTATCCTGCGCGTCGAGTAATCCACGCCGCAGACGAAATGCCGGCCGGCTCACGTTGGCCGGCATTTTTTTTGCCCCTGCACCGCCATAAAAGACGGAGAACACCATGCTCCACCAACACACTCCCGCAGCGAGCGGTGATGAGCTCGATCTCGACGGCCACGGCCTGACGCAGCTCGACGAGTCGCCGTTAGCCGGCCACGCGCTGCGCAAGATTAGCCTGTACGACAATCAGCTGACGGCCCTCCCTGTCGCCCTCTTCAGGCACCGAAATCTGCGGGTGCTGAATATCTCCTGCAATCAGCTCGACCGCCTGCCGCCGGAGATTGGCCAGTTGCAACAGCTCGAGATGTTCGACTTTGGCCACAATCGCGCAAACGAACTCCCCGAAGAAATGGGGCAGCTGCATCGGTTGAAATACCTCTATCTGAGCGATAACGGCTTTAGCGATCTGCCGCGCTCGCTGGCGCAGCTGCAGCAGTTGGTTTACCTCAACGCGACCGACAACCATTTAACCGTTTTGCCACAGGCGATACCGAGGCTGGCGGCATTGCAGGAGCTGCGTTTATACAACAACCGCATCGGCAACCTGCCCGCCGAAATCGGGCAACTGCACGCGCTGCGCGAACTGCATATCATGAAAAATGCCCTGACCTCGCTGCCGGCGGAAATGGCTCAGCTCGGTGAGCTGGAGATACTCGACGCGGCTAACAATGCCATCGCCGAGCTGCCGCAGGCCTTCTGTCGGTTGCCGCGGCTGAGCGAGCTGAACCTGCGTTTCAATCATCTGACGCGCCTGCCGGAAAATATCGGCGAGCTGACGGCGCTGAGAAGTCTGGATCTGCGCGCCAACCGCCTGAGCGACCTGCCGGAAAGCCTCGGCGAACTGAGCCGACTGCGCAAACTGGACCTGCGCTGGAATGATTTCACCCGCACGCCTAAAGTCGTCGACATCCTGCGGGCTCGCGGCTGTAGGGTGCATATATGAAGAGACGCCGGCCGGATTGCGGCCCGGCCGGCGTTAGCGGCAGAAAGGATTAACGATACAGATCGTCGCGCGAGTAAGGTTCAATCTCCCCTTCCTTGCGCGTCTTCAGCAGTTTGAGGATCCAGGTATACTGCTCTGGATTCGGGCCCACCAGATTTTCCACTTCTTCATTCATGCGGCGGGCAATGCGCGGATCGTCGGCTTCGGCCAGATCGTCCATCGGCTCGCGAATATAAATATCCAGCATGCTGGTTTTGCCGTCGTACACCGGGAACAAAGGCACGATCGCCGCGCGACACACCTTCATCAGCCGCCCCACCGCCGGCAGCGTCGCCTTATAGGTGGCGAAGAAATCGACGAACTCGCTGTGCTCGGCGCCGTGATCCTGATCGGGCAGATAGTAACCCCAATACCCCTGCCGCACCGAACTGATAAACGGTTTGATGCCGTCGTTGCGCGCGTGCATGCGGCCGCCGAATTTACGCCGCACGGCGTTCCACAGGTAGTCGATCAGCTGATTACGCTGGTTGTGGAACATCGCCGCCATCGGTTGGCCGCGCGCGGCCATCAGCATCGCCGGCACATCCACCGCCCAGCCGTGAGGCACCAGGAAAATCACGTTGCGCCCTTCCGCCCGGATTTTGTCCAACACCTCTTCACCGTGCCAACGCACGCGCTTGAGCACTTTCTCGGGCTTGGTGCAAGCCAGCTCAGCCATCAGCACCATCGACTGCGGCGCACAGGCGAACATCTGGTCGATAATGTGCTCGCGGTCGCTTTCCGGCAGCCCCGGCAAGCAATACAGCAGGTTGATGCGGGCACGACGGCGCGCGCCCTTCGCCAGCTTGCCGGCCAGTTTGCCGACCGCACCCAGCACCGGATCG
The DNA here is from genome assembly GCF_030954545.1 of Serratia sp. MF1(2023). Classification (NCBI taxonomy): domain Bacteria; kingdom Pseudomonadati; phylum Pseudomonadota; class Gammaproteobacteria; order Enterobacterales; family Yersiniaceae; genus Serratia; species Serratia sp. MF1(2023). The sequence continues at coordinate 64,989 of NZ_JAVHUX010000018.1, forward strand.
CGCAGGCGCGCGGGCACCAGCGAAATGCCGGCCATCAGGCCGGTTCCCAACCACACGCCCCAGTAGCGCGGATATAAAAAGGCTTTTTGAAACTGCGGGATGAACTCTACGTTCGATTTCTTCTCGTTTTGCATGCACATGCTCTTAGCTTAGCGATTCGGCTAATCATAATTGCCATCACCGATTTTGCAATTAACAACCGCGAACCGCCCAGATAAAACAGCATCGGCCCGCAATCAGGCCGATGAAATTAGCGGCGCCGAAGCGCCGGAAAAAGGGCGGGCGTTAATCCAACTGCAGTTGAGGAACCACTTCCTTCACCTGCGCCAGATAATCGCTGCGATCTTTGCCGCTCAGCCCTTCGGAACGCGGCAGCTTGGCCGTCAGCGGGTTCACCGCCTGTTGGCCGGTCCACAGTTCAAAGTGCAGGTGCGGCCCGGTGGAGCGGCCGGTGTTGCCAGAGAGCGCAATGCGATCGCCGCGTTTCACCTTCTGGCCCGGTTTCACCAGCAGCTTTTTCAGGTGCATATAACGCGTGGTGTACTGACGACCGTGGCGGATCGCCACATAGTTGCCCGCTGCGCCGCTGCGTTTGGCGATCACCACTTCACCGTCGCCGACCGCCAGCACCGGCGTGCCGACCGGCATGGCAAAATCGACGCCTTTGTGCGGCGCCACGCGGCCGGTCACCGGGTTCACGCGGCGCGGGTTGAAGTTGGAGGAGATGCGGAACTGTTTCATGGTCGGGAAACGCATGAAGCCGCGCGCCAGGCCTGAGCCCTGGCGATCGTAGAATTTGCCGTCTTCGGCGCGGATCGCGTAGTAATCCTTGCCGCCGGTGCGCAAACGCACGCCCAGCAGCTGGCTTTGCGATTTCTTGCCGTCGAAATGCTCGCGCGACATCAGCACGGAGAACTGGTCGCCTTTGCGCAGCTTGCGGAAATCGAGCTGCCACTGCAGCGCCTTAATCACCGAGTTGATTTCGTTACGGCTCAGCCCGGCGTCGCCGGCGCTGCTGACGAAGCTGCCGTTGACCCGGCCGCTGATCACGTTGTTGCGCCATTCGCCCTGCTGCGCCTCTTTCGACTCTTTGAAGCTGTTGCCGACGCGGTCATAGGTGCGGGTTTCGCGGCGGGAAACTTCCCAGGTCAACTGCTGCAGATCGCCCGCATCGTTCACGGTCCACGACAGCTGTTGGCCGATCTTCAGATTACGCAGATCGCGGTTTTGCGAGGCCAGCAGCGTGACATCCGACATATCGATGCCATATTGCGTCAGAATGCTGCCGAGGGTGTCGCCGGTGGAAACCACATATTCATGCACGCCATCGTCGCCGGCGTCTTTCTGATCCAGCTCATCCTGCGGGATTTCGTCATCGGGGGTGGGTTGGTCGGCATCAATCGGCTCACTGGCTTCGGGGAGCAATGACCGCATCTGGCTGGATTCTAACTCGACGCTCTTGGCAATGGGGTTGTGTTCTGGGTGGTAAACAAAAGGCCGCCAAACAGCGACGGCCAATGTGACGACTGTCAGCGACCCCAGCATGACGCGGTGGGGCCGTGGCAGGTTGTTATACGCCAGAGCGATAGTTCGGACTATCTGCTGCACTCGATATTATCCTCATAAGCTTTACTTCAGGCAGCTCACGTACTGGTTTGACAGCTGAGTCAGGAATTTCCCGTAGCTGTCCTTCCCCAGCGCGATGCCGACGCCCAGCGGGTCCAGCGTTCCGGAACGCACTTTGGTACCCTTGGCGACGGCATTGATTACGGCCGGCCTGAATTGTGGCTCAGCAAAAACGCATACCGCTTTCTGCTCAACCAACTGTGTTCGAATTTGGTGTAGGCGCTGTGCTCCAGGCTGAATTTCGGGATTGACGGTGAAATGGCCCAGCGGACTCAAACCGTAGTGTTTCTCAAAGTAGCCGTAAGCATCATGAAAAACAAAATAACCCTTACCTTGCACAGGCGTAAGCATGTTACCAACATTTTTGTCAGTTTGCGTCAGCAGATTCTCGAACTGGCGCAGGTTTGCGTCTAATTTGTCCTTATTTTGCGGCATAAGTTCCAACAATCTGTCGTGAATCGCGATCGCGGTCACTTTTGCTATCTCCGGCGACAACCAAACGTGCATATTGTACTCGCCGTGATGATGCCCATGATCGTCATCGGCATGGTTATGCGCTTCGCCTGCATGATCATGATCGTCGTCCTCTTCGCCTTTCATCAGCAGCGGCTTCACCGCCGGCAGTTCGCTGATGGCCAGCTTTCGGGTCGCCGAGATCGGCACCAGCGCCTTATTCAGGAACGCCTCCATATCCGGCCCAACCCACAGCACCAGGTCCGCGGAACGCAAGCGCTGGATATCGGAAGGACGCAACGCAAAATCGTGCGGTGAAGCGCCATCCGGCAGCAACACTTCGGTCGGCGTCACGCCGTCGGCGATGGCCGAAGCGATAAAGCCCAACGGACGAATCGAGGTCACCACCGCCGCGGAAGCGCTGCTCAGCGGGCCGGCCATCAACAGTGCGCTGGCCAGCAGCGTGCGCTGCAGCCATTTATTTTTCTTTGCCATCATCAGTAATCCCATCGTTTTCATCAACAAGGCGTGATATTATAACATTCGCTTCGTTCTGCAACCTGTAATCTCGAGATGTCTACACTGATAACGCTAAAAAATATCTCCGTCGCCTTCGGCAGCCGCAAGGTGCTGTCGAACATTTCCCTCAGCCTGCAACCCGGCCGTATTCTCACGCTGCTGGGCCCGAACGGCGCGGGCAAGTCTACGCTGGTGCGCGTAGTGTTGGGATTGGTCAAACCGACCGCCGGCACGCTGGAGCGTGAGCCCGATCTGCGCATCGGCTACGTGCCGCAAAAGCTGCATCTTGACGCCACCCTGCCGCTGACCGTCAGCCGCTTTATGCGCCTCAAGCCCGGCGTCAAGAAAGCCGACATTCTGCCGGCGCTCAAGCGCGTGCACGCCGCCCACCTGCTCGACCAGCCGATGCAAAAGCTCTCCGGCGGTGAAAACCAACGCGTGCTGCTGGCGCGAGCGCTGTTGAACAAACCGCAGCTGCTGGTGCTGGACGAACCCACGCAGGGAGTGGACGTCAACGGTCAGCTGGCGCTCTACGATCTGATCGATCAACTGCGTAAAGAGCTCGGCTGCGCCGTGCTGATGGTGTCGCACGATCTGCATCTGGTGATGGCGAAAACCGACGAGGTCTTGTGCCTCAATCAGCACATCTGCTGCTCAGGGGCGCCGGAAGTGGTGTCGATGCATCCCGAATTCATCGCCATGTTCGGCAATCGCGGCGCAGAGCAACTGGCGGTGTATCGCCACCATCACAATCACCGCCACGACCTGCAGGGAAGAATTGTCTTGAAGAAAACCGGGAGCCGCGAAGCATGATCGAACTGTTACTTCCCGGTTGGCTGGCCGGCGTGTTGTTGGCCGGCGCCGCCGGGCCGCTGGGCTCCTTCGTGGTCTGGCGCCGCATGTCCTACTTTGGCGATACCCTGGCGCATGCCTCGCTGCTCGGCGTCGCCTTTGGTCTGCTGCTCGACATCAATCCTTTCTATGCGGTGATCGCCATTACGCTGCTGCTGGCTCTGGCCCTGGTATGGCTGGAACGCCGCCCGCAGCTTTCGGTGGATACCCTGCTCGGCATTCTGGCCCACAGCGCCCTGTCGCTGGGGCTGGTGGTGGTGGCGCTGATGTCCAACGTGCGGGTCGATCTGATGGCCTACCTGTTCGGCGATCTGCTGTCGGTTACGCTGAGCGATATCCTGATGATCGCCGGCGGCGTCGCCGTGGTGCTGTTGGTGCTGTGGTGGCAGTGGCGCGATCTGCTGTCGATGACCATCAGCCCGGAGCTGGCGCACGTCGACGGCGTCAATCTGGCGCGGGCGCGCACCGTGCTGATGCTGGTGACCGCGTTGACCATCGGCCTGGCGATGAAATTCGTCGGCGCGCTGATCATCACTTCGCTGCTGATCATTCCCGCAGCCACCGCTCGCCGCTTCGCGCGCACGCCGGAACAGATGGCCGGCGTCGCGGTGCTGCTCGGCATGGTGGCCGTCACCGGCGGCCTGACTTTCTCGGCGTGTTACGATACGCCGGCCGGCCCTTCGGTAGTGCTCTGCGCCGCCGTGCTGTTCACGCTGAGCCTGTTCAAAAAACAGCAGGCTTGATTGAAGCCAGAACCAGAATATGACGAGGGCCGCAGATGCGGCCCTTTTGTATGGAGGATGGCAAACTTATGCTTCGCGTTCCAGCCCGAAATGCCGGTAGGCATGCTGGGTCGCCAAACGGCCGCGCGGCGTGCGCTGGATAAAGCCCTGCTGAATCAGGAACGGCTCGATCACGTCCTCGATGGTTTCGCGCTCTTCGCCGATCGCCGCCGCCAGGTTGTCCAGCCCGACCGGGCCGCCGGTAAACTTGTCGATAATCGCCAGCAGCAGCTTGCGATCCATATAGTCGAAACCTTCGGCATCGACGTTGAGCATATCGAGCGCCTGCGCCGCCACCGCGCCGCTGATCACGCCGTTGGCGCGCACCTCGGCAAAGTCGCGCACCCGGCGCAACAGGCGGTTGGCGATACGCGGCGTACCGCGCGCACGGCGAGCCACTTCATGGGCGCCCTCGTCGGACAGGTCCAGCCCCAGGCAGCCGGCGCTGCGCGAGACGATGTGCTGCAGATCCGCCACCTGATAAAACTCCAGCCGCTGGACAATGCCGAAGCGATCGCGCAGCGGCGAGGTCAGCGAGCCGGCGCGGGTGGTGGCGCCCACCAAGGTAAACGGCGGCAGATCGAGCTTAATCGAACGCGCCGCCGGCCCTTCGCCGATCATGATATCCAGCTGATAGTCTTCCATCGCCGGATACAGCACCTCTTCCACCACCGGAGATAAACGGTGGATTTCGTCGATGAACAACACGTCGTGCGGTTCGAGGTTGGTCAGCATCGCCGCCAGATCGCCCGCCTTCTCCAGCACCGGGCCGGAGGTGGTGCGCAAATTCACGCCCATTTCGTTGGCCACGATGTTGGCCAGGGTGGTTTTCCCCAGGCCCGGCGGGCCGAAGATCAGCAGATGGTCGAGCGCGTCGCCGCGCTGCTTGGCCGCCTGGATGAAAATCTCCATCTGCTCGCGCACGTGCGGCTGGCCAACGTATTCGGTCAACAGCTTGGGACGAATGGCGCGATCGAGGACTTCTTCCTCGTTGATCGGTTCGGCGGAGATCAGGCGATCGGCTTCAATCATTATCTACCTCTTAGCGGCCTTACAAAGCCGCGCGCAGCGCGTCGCGGATCAGGGTCTCGCAGTCGGCGCCCGGTTTGGCAATTTTGCTGATCATGCGGCTGGCTTCCTGCGGCTTATAGCCCAGCGCCACCAACGCCGAGACAGCTTCGGCTTCTGCGTCCGCTTCCGGCGCGTTGGCGGCGGCGGACGGCAGGCTGATCTCGCTGCTGCTGTTGAACAGATCGCCGTTCAGCCCTTTGAAGCGGTCTTTCATCTCTACCACCAGGCGCTCGGCGGTTTTCTTGCCTACGCCCGGCAGCTTGACCAGCGCGGTGATCTCTTCGCGCTCCACCGCGCTGACGAACTGCTGCGCGGACATGCCCGACAGGATCGCCAACGCCAGTTTCGGCCCGACGCCGTTGACCTTGATCAGCTCGCGGAACAGCGCGCGTTCCTGCTTGTCGTTGAAACCGTACAGCAGCTGCGCGTCTTCACGCACCACGAAGTGGGTAAACACGATGGCCTCTTGCCCCAGTTCCGGCAGCTCGTAAAAGCAGGTCATCGGCATGTGTACCTCATAGCCCACGCCGTTCGCCTCCAGTAACACCAGCGGCGGCTGCTTTTCCAGAATATTTCCTCTGAGACGACCTATCATTTACCCTCCTGCAGAATGACCGGGCATGGCGCCCTGCCATGCCGTTGCTGGTAAAGCTTATAACATAAAAAAGGCTGGATGAATATCCAGCCTGAGCAATCATCGCTTTGCGTCAGCGCAAACGCCCGCGCGCCAGGTTCAACCGCCCTTCGCTCATCCGCAGTACGTTCTGGCTGAGGTGGCAGTGGGTAATGGCGATGGCCAGGGCATCGGCGGCGTCCGCCTGCGGGTTGGCCGAGAGTTTGAGCAGCGAGCGCACCATGTGCTGTACCTGCGCCTTTTCGGCCGCGCCGGTGCCGACCACGGTCTGTTTGACCTGCCGCGCCGCATACTCGAACACTTCCAGATTCTGATTCACCGCCGCGACGATCGCGACGCCGCGCGCCTGGCCGAGCTTGAGCGCCGAGTCCGGGTTCTTGGCCATAAACACCTGTTCGACGGCGAAGAAGTCGGGCTGAAACTGGGTGATGATCTCGCTGACGCCGGCGTAAATCAGCTTCAGCCGCGTCGGCATGTCGTCCACCACCGTGCGGATGCAGCCGCTGGCAATATAGCTCAACTGACGCCCCTGCTGGCGGATAAGGCCATAGCCGGTGACGCGTGAGCCGGGATCGATACCGAGTATGATCGCCATATCTACATCCACCTTGCATGCACGGCGCCGCCGAACGGCGGCGCCCGTTTTACCGGATTACAGCGTCGCCGCCACTTCGTCGGAGATTTCACCGTTATGGTAAACTTCCTGCACGTCGTCGCAGTCTTCCAGCATGTCGATCAGGCGCAGCAGCTTAGGCGCGGTTTCCGCGTCCATGTCGGCCTTGGTCGATGGGATCATCGACACTTCCGCCGCTTCGGCTTCGAAGCCCGCCGCGGTCAGCGCGTCTTTCACCGCGCCCAGGCTTTCCCAGGCGGTGAACACGTCGATGGCGCCGTCGTCATAGGTCACGATGTCTTCCGCACCGGCTTCCAGCGCCGCTTCCATCACGCTGTCTTCATCCAGGCCCGGTGCGTAGGTGATCACGCCCTTCTTGGTGAACAGGTAAGCCACGGAACCGTCGGTGCCGAGGTTACCGCCGCATTTGGTGAAGGCGTGGCGCACTTCCGCCACGGTGCGGTTGCGGTTGTCGCTCAGGCATTCGATCATCACGGCGGTGCCGCCAGGGCCGTAACCTTCATAGATGATGGTTTCCATATTGGTATCATCATCGCCGCCCACGCCGCGCGCAATCGCACGGTTCATGGTGTCGCGCGTCATGTTGTTCGACAGCGCCTTGTCCATCGCCGCGCGCAGACGCGGGTTGGAATCCGGATCGCCACCGCCCAGCTTGGCGGCCGTGACCAGCTCACGAATAATCTTGGTGAAAATTTTACCGCGCTTGGCGTCCTGCGCCGCTTTACGGTGCTTTGTGTTGGCCCACTTACTATGACCTGCCATAAAAAATCTCCGAAAAAAACTACTGGACTGAATTGATCACGAACTCTTCAATCGCCTGCTGATTGCTCCACGACTTGGTCAACTTCACGGCCTCGGCCGCCTCAAGCCATTGGTAAGCGTGATGCTCGGTAATCACCGGATCGCGCTCCTCGGGCAACGCCAGACAGAACCAGTGCTCTTTATTGCGCGTGGTTCCCGGCGCATAGCGATGTCGCAAATGGACAAAGAGTTCAAACTCCACGCAGCGCTGGCAATCGAACAACGGCAGGTGCTCTGCTTCGATATCGATGCCGACTTCTTCCATGACTTCACGCCGCGCGGCATGCGGTGGCGACTCATCCTGTTCCAGGCTGCCGGTGACCGACTGCCAGAACTCGGTATCGTCGCGCCGCTGTAACATCAGCACCCGACCACTGGATTTCGCGTAAATCACTACCAGGATAGATTCAGGGCGCTTGTAACTCATCACTCGCTCTCTTGTTCCGCACCGGCTTTCTTTACCACGCTGATCGCCAGCTCCTGCAGCGCAGCCGGGTTGGCGAAGCTCGGCGCGTCGGTCATCAGACAGGCCGCCGCGGTGGTTTTCGGGAAGGCGATGACGTCGCGGATGTTGTCGGTGCCGGTCAACAGCATCACCAGACGATCCAGGCCGAAGGCCAGGCCGGCGTGCGGCGGCGTACCGTACTTCAGCGCGTCCAGCAGGAAGCCGAACTTCTCGCGCTGTTCGTGTTCGTTAATGCCCAGAATGCTGAACACCGTCTGCTGCATTTCGCTACGGTGGATACGCACCGAACCGCCGCCCACTTCGTAACCGTTGATCACCATGTCATAGGCGTTGGCGATGGCGTTGACCGGCGCTGCCGCCAGCTCTTCCGGGCTCATGTCGCGTGGCGAGGTGAACGGGTGGTGCATGGCCGCCAGGCCGCCCTCGTCGTCTTCTTCGAACATCGGGAAGTCAACCACCCACAGCGGTGCCCAGCTGTCGAGTTGGGTCAGCGCCAGATCGCGCCCCAGCTTCAGGCGCAGCGCGCCCATCGCATCGGTGACAATCTTGACGCTGTCGGCGCCGAAGAACAGGATATCGCCGGTCTGCGCATCGGTGCGCGCCAGGATGCCTTCCAGCACGTCTGCGCTGAGGAATTTGGCGATCGGGCTCTGCACGCCTTCCATGCCGGCGGCGCGGTCGTTGACCTTCAGCCACGCCAGGCCTTTGGCGCCGTAGATATTGACGAAAGCGCCGTACTCGTCGATCTGCTTGCGGGTCAGCTGCGCGCCGCCCGGTACGCGGATCGCCGCCACGCGGCCTTTGGCGTCGTTGGCTGGGCCGGAGAAGACTTTAAACTCGACGTCTTTGACCAGGTCGGCCACGTCCACCAGCTCCAGCGGGTTACGCAGGTCCGGCTTGTCGGAGCCAAAGCGACGCATCGCTTCGGCGAAGGTCATGACCGGGAAATCGCCCAGATCCACGCCCTTCACGTCCAGCCACAGTTCGCGCGCCAACTTCTCCATCACTTCACGCACCTGATCGGCGGTCATGAAGGAGGTTTCGACGTCGATCTGGGTGAATTCAGGCTGACGGTCCGCACGCAGGTCTTCGTCGCGGAAGCATTTGACGATCTGGTAGTAACGATCGAAGCCGGACATCATCAGCAGCTGTTTGAACAGCTGCGGGGACTGCGGCAGCGCGTAGAATTTGCCCTTGTGTACACGGCTCGGCACCAGGTAATCGCGGGCGCCTTCCGGCGTCGCCTTGGTCAGCATCGGCGTTTCGATATCGAGGAAGCCGTGGCTGTCCATGAAGCGGCGCACGAAGCTGGTGATTTTGGCGCGGGTCTTCAGACGCTCGGCCATTTCCGGGCGGCGCAGATCCAGGTAGCGGTATTTCAGGCGCGCTTCTTCGCTGTTGACCTGATTGGAGTCCAGCGGCAGCGGCTCGGAGCGGTTGATGATCTCCAGCGCGTGGGCGAACACTTCCACTTCGCCGGTAGCCATATCTTTATTGATCTGGCTGTCCGGACGCGCACGCACGGTGCCGACGATCTGGATGCAGAACTCATTGCGCAGGTCGTAGGCCTTGTCGAACGCCATTTTCTGGTCCGGATCGAAGAACACCTGCACGATGCCTTCGCGGTCGCGCATATCAATAAAGATCAGGCCGCCGAGATCGCGACGACGATTGACCCAACCACACAGAGTGACTTCCTGGCCCACGTGGGACAGATTCAACTGCCCGCAATATTCAGTACGCATACGCTATCCTTTTACACAGCCGATGCCGCGCCGGGCTACTGCGCCCCTGTCGCGCGGCTGTTATCTGATAAATTCTACTTGTTACCCGGTTTAAAATCCGTCGCATACCAGCCGGTGCCCTTAAGCTGGAAACCGGAGGATGAAATCAACTTGGTCAACGCGGGCTGCCCACACGCCGGGCAGTCTGCCAGCGGCGCATCGGAAAATTTTTGCAATTTCTCTAACCGATGGTTGCAAGCACCACATGCATATTCATAAATCGGCATAGGTCGTTGGATTAAAGAGTGTTGAAAAAAGGGAGTCATTATAAAGGAAATTCATCCGCCCGATAAGTGCGAACACAGCATTGTTACTGCACTAAATGGCGCGTTTTTGCTCGAATCAACACATCGGTTAACAAATTTCCCATTAACCTGCGGCAGTTTTTTCACGTAGCCTGATTCTCCCCCGGTTTTGCGCCGAACGCAGCTCGCCCGGCGCGCCGATCAGTTTTTATCCACTTTGCAACGAGATGAAATCCATGCTGAAACTTGACGCCCAAACCACCGCTCTGGTGCTGATCGATTTGCAAAACGGCATTCTGCCCTACGCCGGCGGCCCGCACAGCGCCGACCAGGTGGTAGCGAACGCCGCCCTGCTGGCCGCCCGTTTTCGTCTGCTGGGCGCGCCGGTGCTGCTGGTGCGCGTCGGCTGGTCAGACTCCTTCGCCGAAGCGCTGAAACAGCCGGTGGACAAGCCGGCTCCCGCGCCCGCCGGCGGCTTGCCGGCCAGTTGGTGGGAATTCCCCGCGCCGCTGGCGGTCTGCGACAGCGATATTCTGGTCATCAAGCGCCAATGGGGCGCCTTCTACGGCACCGATCTGGATTTGCAGCTGCGCCGCCGCGGCATCAAATCCGTGGTATTGGGCGGCATATCCACCAATATCGGCGTGGAATCCACCGCCCGCGCCGCCTGGGAGCATGGCTATGAGCTGGTGATCGCCGAAGATGTCTGCAGCGCGCAGAACGCGGAAATGCACCGTTTCGCGTTCGAACACATCTTCCCGCGTTTGGCGCGGGTGCGCGACACCGGCGAAATTCTTGCCGCGCTCGAGCGGTAACGTTAAGTTGTAGCCTGATAAGCCAAGGACAAGTAAAGGAAGACGACGCCGTGATCTACATCGGACTGCCGCAATGGCAACATGCAGCCTGGAATCGCATCGGGCTGCGTGATTTGGCGGATTACAGCCGCTATTTCAACTGCGTGGAAGGCAATACCACCTTCTACGCGCTGCCGAAGCTGGAAATCGTGCAGCGCTGGCGCGACATGACCGGTGACGATTTTCGCTTCTGCTTCAAATTCCCGTCGGACATCAGCCACAAGGCCGCCCTGCGCAACTGCGCCGCCGAGCTGCAGGCGTTTTACCACTGCCTGAGCCCGGTGCATCAACGCATCGGCCAACTGTGGCTGCAGTTGCCCGCCGCCTTCGGCCCCGATGAGCTGCCGCGCATGTGGCAGTTCTTCGCAAGCCTGCCGAAGGAATTCACCTACGGCGTAGAAGTGCGTCATCCGGCGTTTTTCGCCAAGGGCGAGGAAGAGCGTGCGCTGAATCAGGGATTGCACCAGCGCGGCATCAATCGGGTGATCCTCGACAGCCGCCCGGTGCATCACGCCGCCCCCAACACCGCCGCCGTGCGCGATGCCCAGCAGAAAAAGCCGAAGCTGCCGGTGCACGCTCTGGTCACCGCCGACCAACCGCTGGTGCGCTTTATAGGCGGTGACCAATTGGCCGACAACCTGCGCTGGTTCGAGGCCTGGCAGCAAAAACTACCGCTGTGGCAGCAACAGCATCAGCCCTATCTGTTTATTCATACGCCGGACAACGGCGATTCGCCCCAGCAGGCGCAAAAAATTTGGCAGCAGCTAAGGCTGGCGATCCCCGATTTGCCTGCGCCGCCGGACTGGCCAGAACAAGATGCACTGTTTTGACCTATTAATCTGACCAATAACATCAAATATTTCCCCGCGACAGTGAATACAATGACGGCTATGATGCTGGCTGCCAGTTTTGGTTAGGGAACGGAGTTAAAAATGGTAAGCGCGCTTTATGTGGTGCTCGGCGCATTGTTGTTGATCAAACTCTCTTATGACGTAGTCAGATTAAGGATGCAGTACCGCGTAGCCTATGGCGACGGCGGTTTCTACGAATTGCAGACCGCCATCCGCGTGCATGGCAATGCCGTTGAATACATTCCGATTGCTGCCGTCTTGCTGGTGATTATGGAAATGAACGGCGCGGAAATCTGGATGATTCACCTTTGCGGCCTGATGCTGATGGCCGGGCGACTGGTGCATTACTACGGTTTACGCAACCGCGAGGTTCGCTGGCGCCGTTCGGGCATGGCCGCGACCTATATCTCTTTGTTGTTGATGGTTCTGGCAAATATCTTCTATCTGCCCTGGGATCTGATTTTCAGCCTGCACTGATCTCGTTTTATCATCAGGCGGCCGCGCCGCCTGCTTCCGCTCCGCTTTTTTGCGCTTTTCTGTTAGACTACGCAGCTTCGAATTCTGAACTGATTTGCCGCTATGCCAAACCGCGATACCCTTTTTTCCGCCCCCATCGCCAAACTGGGCGACTGGACCTTTGACGAACGCGTCGCCGAAGTGTTCCCCGACATGATCCAACGCTCCGTTCCCGGCTATTCCAACATCATCTCGATGATCGGCATGCTGGCCGAGCGCTTTGTGCAACCCGACAGCCGGGTGTATGACCTGGGCTGCTCGCTGGGTGCGGCGACGCTGTCGATGCGGCGGAATATCAAGGTGCCCGGCTGCAATATCGTCGCCGTCGACAATTCGCCGGCGATGGTGGAACGTTGCCGCCGCCATATCGATGCCTTCCGCGCCGACACGCCGGTCGATGTCATCGAAGCCGACATTCGCGACATCGAGATCGAGAACGCCTCGATGGTGGTACTGAACTTTACGCTGCAGTTCCTCGAACCGGCCGATCGCCTGCGTCTGCTGGAGAAAATCTATCGTGGCCTGCGCCCGGGCGGCGCACTGGTGCTGTCGGAGAAGTTCAGCTTTGAGGACGCTGAAGTCGGCGAGCTGCTATTCAACATGCACCACGATTTCAAACGCGCCAACGGGTACAGCGAGCTGGAGATCAGCCAAAAACGCAGCATGCTGGAAAACGTGATGCTCACCGACTCGGTGGAAGCGCACAAGGCGCGCCTGCAACAGGCCGGATTCGAGCATGCCGAAGTGTGGTTCCAATGCTTCAACTTCGGTTCGCTGATCGCCCTGAAAGCGGGGGATGCGCAATGATCGAGTTCGGTGATTTCTATCAACGCATCGCCAAAAGCCCCCTCAGCCATTGGCTGGACACGCTGCCTGCGCAGCTGAGCGCCTGGCAACGCGAATCGCTGCACGGCAAATTCAAACAGTGGTTCAACTCGGTCGAGCATTTGCCGACGCTGACCCCAACCCGTCTCGATCTGCTGCACGGCGTGCGCGCCGAGATGGAGCCGGGCCTGTCGCCGGGCCAGCTTGAAGGCATCGAGAAAATGCTGCGCACCCTGATGCCATGGCGTAAAGGGCCGTTCTCGCTGTATGGCATCGATATCGATACCGAATGGCATTCCGACTGGAAGTGGGATCGCGTGCTGCCGCACATTTCTCCGCTGGCCGGCCGCACCATTCTCGACGTCGGCTGCGGCAGCGGTTATCACCTGTGGCGCATGATTGGCGCCGGCGCACACCTCGCCGTCGGCATCGATCCGATGCAGCTGTTCCTGTGTCAGTTCGAAGCGGTGCGCAAGCTATTAGGCGGCGATCAGCGCGCCCACCTGCTGCCGCTCGGCATCGAGCAGTTGCCGGAATTGGCGGCATTCGACACCGTGTTCTCGATGGGGGTGCTGTATCACCGCCGCTCGCCGCTCGATCATCTGTATCAGTTGAAAAACCAGCTGGTGGCTGAAGGTGAACTGGTGCTGGAAACGCTGGTGGTGGAAGGCGATCGTCACCAGGTGCTGGTGCCGGGCGATCGTTATGCGCAGATGCGCAATGTGTATTTCATCCCTTCCGCCGAGGCGCTGAAATGTTGGTTGGAGAAGTGCGGCTTCGTCGACGTGAAGATCGCCGATATGTGCGTCACCAGCCTCGAAGAGCAGCGCCGCACCGGCTGGATGACCAGCGAATCACTGGCCGAATTCCTCGATCCGAACGATCGCAGCAAAACGATCGAAGGCTATCCGGCGCCCCTGCGCGCCGTGCTGACCGCCAAAAAGCCCTAGCGCTCGCTAATCGGGCCGGCCTGGGCCGGCCCGACGTTACCCGTTGTTGACATCGACAATCCGCAGCTCATACACCATGGTCGCGTTCGGCGGGATCTGCGGCGCATAGCCCGTTTCACCGTACGCCAACGCCGGCGGCACCACCATCGTCAGCGAACCATGATTTTTCAGATGGCCGATCGCCTCGCGGAACAACGGCGGATAGGCAGAGAGCGGCTGTGACATCACCTTCCCACTGCGATCCATATCCTGAATCACGCTGCCGTCGGTTAAACTTTCCTTCACCACGATGTCCACCCGCGCGTTTTCCTTAATGGCTTCATCACCCGTATACTCGATGCGATACCAGAAACCGGAAGGCGACTTCTGCGTGCCCTTTTTCTTTTTAAACTCGGTGACGAACGCCTCGCCCTTGCTGGTTTGCACCTTCGCTGCCTGGTTCCGGGCGTCGTTCACCGCTTTTTCCGACTCCGCCAGCGCGCGGGTCAACTGCGCATCGCTTAGCTGGTAATGGCCGTTGAAGGTATCGATCACGCCCGCCAGCAGCACGGTTTTATCGGGATTGATACCCCAATTTTTACGCTCCGCCAGCATCGTTTGAATATCGCGCCCCAAAGCGACACCGGCAGCATAGCTCTGTTGCGCCGGCTTTTTCCCGAGCGCCTGCGCATCCGGCAGCCATTTGGCGCGAGAGCGCAGCCCATCCAGCTCCTCACGCAATGCCTGCTGCGTTTGGTTGGCGTCCGCTAGCGCCAATGCGTTTTTTTTCGCCTGCTCCGTCGTTTTCGCCAGTTGCAGCGTTGATTTTTCGCTTTCCGCCACCGCCGTTGCCAGCCGCTGCGCCAATGCCTTCGCCTGCTCGGCTTGCGTCTTGTTTTTTTCCTGTAGCTGCGCCAGCTGTTGCTGAAGTTCGCCCGTCGCCTTGACGGCTTCAGCCTTTTGCTGCGCCAGCGCCGTCTTCAGGCTTTTCTCTTGCTGCTCAGCCTGTTGGCGTTGACCATCACGCTCTTTCTGTAGCTGCGCCAGCTGTTGCTGAAGTTCACCCGTCGCCTTGGCGGCTTCGGCCTTTTGCTGTTCCAGCGCCGTTTTCAGGCTTTTCTCTTGCCGCTCGGCCTGTTGGCGTTGTTCATCCAGCTCTTTCTGCCGCAGTGCCAGCTGCTGCTGAAGTTCGCCCGTCGCCTTGGCGGCTTCGGCCTTCTGTTGCGCCAGCTCAGCGGCGGCCGCTTGTTTGTCCTGCTCATAACGCTGGCGCGCTTTATCGTTGGCGGTCTGCGCCGCCGTCAGTTTCTCCTGCCAGGCGTTATCCGCCTGTTCAGGCAACGCCGCCAGCCGTTGTTCCAGCAAGGCGATACGCCGATCGCGCTCCTCGGTTTGTTGTTTTTCCTGCGCTAACGCTGCCTGCGTCTCGGCGATCTGCGCCTGAGCCTTGCGCTCCTGCGGCGTCAGGTTCAGCGCCCGTCGCACGCCGCTGGCGAAGTCGCTCAACGCGCTCAGATCGGGAGCAGCTGTCGGTTTATCGGCAGCCGTCAGGGACGACGCAACCCGCAACGCGGTCAGCTCCTGCTGCAGTGATTGAATAGCGGTTTGCTGTTGCTCCAATCGAGCCTCTTTCTCGCGCAGCGTCTTTTGCAACTGCGCCAGTTGCTTTCTCTGCGAGCTCGTTTCACGCAGTTGAACCGGCCGGGGCGCCGACTTTTGGGTTTCCCGGGAGGGAGTAACCGCGGCGTCAGCTGCCGGTGCGTCCTGCCGCTGGTAGCGCTCGGCGAACTGCAGTAATGCCGGCACATCGTCATCCGCTGCGGCCATCGCTGGCGCAAACGCCAGCGGTATCATCAGGCTCAGTAATGCCTTTCTCGCACGAGGGGTCATTGGGCGCGCTCTCCGCGCTCAGCCAGGCCGGTCATCATGGCAGAACTGATGTCTGCGCACAGACGGCTGGTGCGATAACGATACAGGGCGTCGACGGTTTCCTGCGTGCCCGTGTTGACCCGCTGGCGTACCCCGGCATACTGCGCGGCGCCGCCCATCAAGGTATCGAATTCACGTTTGAATTTTTGGTATTTTTCGTTATCCATGCCGCGCATGGCATCCAACTCGCGCTGGCACTGCTGTATACGCTCGGCTTCACGCTGCCGCTTGTCTTGTTCCGCAATGTCTTCTGCGCTGGGCGGCTTACTTAATGTAGAAACAGGCCGCTTGGCGGTCTGGCAGCCGCTCAGGGTCAAGGTCAGCAAAAGCGCAGCGGTCAAACAGTGTGCCGTTCGGGTCATTATCGTTATCTCCTTGTTAAGTCCGCCGCCAACGCGCTCCGCGGCTGCATCGACGGCTCTCCTCATTAATGCTGTGATGTTCCGGCCATAGGCCGGCGATGAACGGGTATGAAAATGCAGACGTGGCGATGAGCGGCAGAGCGCAAATCATTCACCACGAAAATGCATACCAAAAAATCATTTAATATTATGATATTTAAATGATTTTAACTCACAAACTTATCAGCAGGGCATGATGAGCGCAAGAAGAGATGGGGGGCAGTGCGACAGAGAAACAGCGTGAAACGGGCACCGCGTCTTCGCAAGACATAAAAAAAGCCCCGGCAAAACGCCGGGGCCTGGTACTTGCGTGATCGCCGAGGGCTCAGTGACACGCAAAGGGGTCTTACGGCCCGGAAACCGGTTGTCAAACGCGGTTAGCTGCGTGTTTATGCGCTTTGCGCCAGGGGATCAACCAAGGCCAGCGCGTTTTTCATCGCCTCCACCATTTCGCCATCCACGCAATAATGGCTAAATTCGTCAAACTCGTTATCGGAGCACATGGTGACGCCCGCCTTGCGGTAACGCATGGTCGACGGCACCAGGTGACCGGAAGAGCTGTGCAGTTCATGCAGGCCAATATCGACAAATTTGTGCAGATTGCTGAGGCGCACGCCGGCACCCGCCATGATTACCGGGCCCTGACTGGCCTGGCGCAAATCGCGCAGCAACGGCAGGCCCAGTTCGGCGCTCTGCTGCTGGCCGGAGGTCAGAATGCGCGCCACGCCCAGCTCGCTCAGTTGCTCCAACGCCACCATCGGGTTCTGGCACATGTCGAACGCGCGATGGAACGTCACCGCCATGCCCTCGCACAGCCTCATCACTTCGCGCATGCGCGGCAGATCGATGTGCCCTTCTTCGTCCAGCATGCCGACCACTACGCCGGGGAACCCCATCTCGCGGATCTGGCGAAGATCCTGTTTGATCACCTCGAAATCCACCGCGCCGTAGCAGAAATCGCCACCGCGAGGGCGAACGATCGGATGCACCGGGATCGAAACCCGCTCGCGCGCCAGACGCAGCGTGCCATAGCTCGGCGTCAATCCCCCCTCGCTCTGGCTGGCGCACAACTCAATGCGATCGGCGCCCGCCCGTTCGGCCGTCAGCGCACAGTCGACGCTAAAGCAACAAACTTCCAGTTTTATCATTGTCACCCCCAGATAACGGCCAACATACGGCGGCAATTGTTCATTTCTTCATTTCTCACGTAGGCTCATGCATAGGCATAAACCGGCTCAGGGTTGTAACTATGGCATTCAATTTTGATCAATGGGTAGACCGCAGTCACAGTGACAGCGTTAAGTGGGATAAATATCGCGACCGCGACATCATCCCGCTTTGGGTCGCCGACAGCGATTTCACCTCACCGCCGGCGGTGATCGAAGCCCTGCAGCGCCGCGTGGCGCACGGCGTATTCGGCTACACTCACCCATCCCCTGATCTTATTGAGGTTTTTACCCGCCGCATGGTAGAGCGCTACGGTTGGCACATCAAGCCCGAATGGATCATTTTCCTGCCTGGGCTGGTGTGCGGCCTGAACCTGTGCGTGCGCGCCTGCACCGAAGAACACCAGAGCACGCTGGCCCCCTCTCCCATTTATCCGCCGTTTCGCAAAGCGGCCAAATTCGCCGGGCGCAAGCACCTCGCGGTGCCGCTGAAGGCGACCGGCCAACGCTGGGTGCTGGATTTTTCCTCGCTGCATGATCGGCTGAGCGGCAACGAGAAACTCCTGTTGCTGTGCAACCCGCAGAATCCCGGTGGCACCGTTTATCGCCGGGATGAACTGTTGCAGCACCATCAGTTCGCTCGCGAACACGATTTAATCGTCTGTTCGGATGAGATCCACTGCGAACTGCTGCTTGAGCCCGGCGTGCGGCATATCCCTTTCGCCACCCTGAATGACGATGCGGCCCAACGCAGCGTGACGCTGATGTCGCCGTCAAAAACGTTTAATCTCGCCGGGCTCGGCGCCTCGATGGCGATCGTTCCCAACGAAGCGTTGCGACAAAAGCTGAAACGTGCGCGCAGCGGTATTGTCCCGGAGGTCAATCTGTTGGCGCTGGTGGCGGCGCAGGCGGCTTATCAATACGGGCAACCCTGGCTGGATGAGCAGTTGATTTATCTGCGCGCCAATCGCGATCGGCTGATAAAGCGTATCAACGCCATGCCGGGATTGACGTTGCTGCCTGTCGAGGCCACCTACCTGGCCTGGATAGACTGCAGCGCGTTGCCGGTGGATAACCCGCATCAGTTCTTCGAACGTGCGGGCGTTGGGCTAAGCGCCGGTTTGGACTTTGGCGATCGGCGCTTTGTGCGGCTTAACTTTGGTTGCCGATGGGCCCTGCTCGATGAAGCGCTCGATCGCATGGCGCGAGCCTGTGCGGCACTGCCTGGCTAACCTTGTTCGCTGGCGACGATGTCTCGAATGGAATAAGGATGAAACTTGATCGTGACCGTTCCGTCGGTGATGGCCAGCGTCGGGTTCGGCAGCCGTTCGCCCTCGCCTTTTGGCGAGCTTTGCTTCAGCTTGATCCCCGGCGCCAGCAACGCTTCATCGGCCAGGTGGCTCAACGCCCGGGCGTACAGCGTCTGCGGATCGCCACTGAGCACTAATTCGACGTGTTCCCAGCCTTCGTGCGGATAGCGTTTCTCCCCCGGATACGGCAGTTCGATGCAGTCTATCCGCCATGGCCCAACGGCCAGCGGCTGAGACAAGTCGAACAGACAGATAGGCCGCCCGTTGATCATCGATTCGGACAGCAGTGTCCCGCACTGCATCAGCCCCTGGCGCCAGCGCTCGGCGGTGGCGTTCTGGTGACAGCGCAGAGAGATGTGATCGGCGGTAAACGCGGACAGATCAAGCCGCAATTTGGCGGCAAATTGGTGCAACGCCTGTTCGAAACGCGGCAGGTCGAGCTTCAGATCGTCAAGCTCGGCAATGGCCTGCAAGGGAGTGGTCATAGGAACCTCAAAACAACGGGGCGCAAAGTTAAACGCCGTAATTTACACGCTGGCGACAGCGCTCGCCAGCGTTGCGAGGTTTTTCGGCGGCAGTTCAACATGATTTTTGGTTGCGAACAGGGAGAATAAAAGCCGGATTTTTATTAAGGTGACAGCTTATTAAATCAACGGAAAAATAAAAAATAAGATTTTTCGCAAGACATTATACCTTTTCTTTATGACGCTATGATTTAAGTTATTTTGCACAAAATCCTCTGCAGGCCATTGGTCAAGCCGATTGAATCGCTGGGTTTAATCAAAACGACTCACTTATCAATGCCGCACAAATCCGCAATCACAACCCATTGTAAAAAAAAGAAAATAAAACGCATTAATTGATTAAAAGCTAAGGATTATCTTAATTTAACCCCAGACAATTGATTCACCAAGACAACTCGGCTACTTTGGAGGAAATTTAAATTCGAGATGATCATTATGTTATTGCTGACGATATCCTTGGTGTTGATAATTATCGCCGTATACGCCATCTACCGTCATTTCAAATCACGCAGCGTCAACACGCTGGATGCCGGTCGCCGCAATAAAAAGCGCTAGCTTCGCAACTCTCCCCTCCGTACATTCCGTTCAGCTCATTCCGCTTTTCACCTTCCGGCAATCAACGCGCCGCACCCGACAACTGTTTCATCGCAGCGGCCGCGCCAACTGCTGACGGACTCCGTCAGATCGGTTACAATTGCAGGCTGTTTTGTGGCGGTCGCCCATCGCGCCCGCCACCGTTGAATCCCACAGGGGCTGGCTTCAGCCCCTCGTTCGTCATTAAGGTAACCCGGTGAATATTCAGGTTCTTCTTTCAGATAAAGTCAGCCAGGCGCTGATCGCCGCTGGCGCGCCAGCCGATTGCGAAGCGCAGGTCCGCCCTTCCGCCAAGGCGCAGTTTGGTGATTACCAGGCCAACGGCGTGATGTCCGTCGCCAAAAAGCTGGGCATGCCGCCCCGGCAGCTGGCGGAAAAAGTGGTGCAACTTCTGGATCTCGGCGACGTCGCCGGTAAAGTGGAAATCGCCGGTCCCGGCTTTATCAACATTTTCCTGAACAGCGACTGGGTCGCCCGCCAGGCCGACCAGGTGCTGAACGCACCGAAACTGGGCATTGCGCCGGTTGAGCCGCAAACCATCGTTATCGACTACTCCGCGCCGAACGTGGCGAAAGAGATGCACGTCGGCCATCTGCGCTCCACCATCATCGGCGACGCCGCGGCGCGTACCCAGGAGTTTCTGGGCCATAAAGTGATCCGCGCCAACCACGTCGGCGACTGGGGCACCCAGTTCGGCATGCTGATTGCCTACCTAGAAAAAATGCAGAACGAAAACGCCAGCGACATGGGCCTGTCCGATTTGGAACAGTTCTATCGCGAAGCCAAGAAGCATTACGACGAAGACGCCGAGTTCGCCGAGCGCGCGCGCGCTTACGTCGTCAAGCTGCAGGGCGGCGATCAGTACTGCCTGAAAATGTGGCGCAAGCTGGTCGACATCACCATGGCGCAAAACCAGCTGACCTATAACCGCCTGAACGTCACGCTGACCGAAGACGACGTGATGGGCGAAAGCCTGTATAACGCGATGCTGCCGGGCATCGTCGCCGATCTGAAAGCCAAAGGGCTGGCGGTGGAAAGCGAAGGTGCCACCGTGGTGTTCCTCGACGAATACCAGAACAAGGACGGCGATCCGATGGGCGTCATCATCCAGAAAAAGGATGGCGGCTATCTCTACACCACCACCGATATCGCCTGCGCCAAGTACCGCTACGAAACCCTGGGCGCCAATCGCGTGCTGTATTACATCGACTCCCGTCAGCATCAGCACCTGATGCAGGCCTGGACCATCGTGCGCAAGGCCGGTTACGTGCCGGAGTCCGTCTCGCTGGAACACCACATGTTCGGCATGATGCTGGGCAAAGACGGCAAGCCGTTCAAAACCCGCTCGGGCGGTACGGTGAAGCTCTCCGATCTGTTGGATGAGGCCATCGAACGCGCCGAACAGCTGATCGCCGGCAAAAACCCGGACATGCCGCAAGACGAAATGAAGACCGTGGCCCGCGTGGTCGGCATCGGCGCGGTGAAATACGCCGATTTGTCGAAAAGCCGCACCACCGACTATGTCTTCGACTGGGATAACATGCTGGCCTTCGAAGGCAATACCGCGCCTTATATGCAATACGCCTATACCCGCGTGGCATCGGTATTCAAGCGCGCCGGGATCGACGAAAGCAGCCTGACGCTGCCGCTGACGCTGACCGAAGAGCGTGAAATTGCGCTGGCTACCCGCCTGCTGCAGTTCGAAGAGGTGCTCACCACCGTCGCGCGTGAAGGCACGCCTCACGTCATGTGCAGTTACCTGTACGATCTGGCCGGCTTGTTCTCCGGTTTCTACGAGCACTGCCAGATCCTGAACGCCGACAGCGAAGAAGCGCGTCAGAGCCGCCTGAAGCTGGCGCTGCTGACCTCGAAAACGCTGAAAACCGGTCTGGATACGCTGGGCATCGAAACCGTCGAACGCATGTAAACCGCACCGCGCGGAAAGCAAAAAGGTCGCCTGAGCGACCTTTTTTTGTTCTTGCTTTCGGCTCAGGCGGCGCGGCGCGCAAAGTCGCGCGGGCGGAAGCCCAACCCTACCAGCACGCCAAAGTAGGCCACCACACCGGCCACCACCACCGCAGCCAAACGCAGCAAACGTTCCAGCATATTGCCCTGATCCCAGGCCGGCATCAGCCACATCACGCCAATCAGCACCGCCGACATCACCAGCACGGCGATCACCAGCTTGGTAAGGAACAGCGCCCAACCCGGCTGCGGCTGGAAGATCTTCTGCTTGCGCAGCTGCCAATACAGCAGCGAGGCGTTCAGGCAGGCCGCCAAACCGATCGACAGCGCCAGGCCGGCATGCTTCAGCGGGCCAATAAACGCCAGGTTCATCACCTGCGTCATAATCAGCGTGATGATGGCGATCTTGACCGGCGTTTTAATGTCCTGCCGCGAATAGAAGCCCGGCGCCAGCACTTTAACCACGATCAACCCCATCAGCCCAACCGAGTAAGCCACCAGCGCGCGTTGCGTCATCGCCGCGTCAAAGGCGCTGAACTTGCCGTACTGGAACAGCGAAACGGTCAACGGCTTGGCCAAAATGCCGAGCGCGATGGCGCTCGGCAACGCCAGCAGGAAGCACAGGCGCAGCCCCCAATCCATCAGGCGCGAGTACTCGTCATGGTTGCCGCTCGAGAAGCTTTTGGCCAGCGACGGCAGCAGGATGGTGCCCAGCGCCACGCCCAGCACGCCGGAGGGAAACTCCATCAGGCGGTCGGCGTAGTACATCCAGGACACCGAGCCGGACACCAGGAACGAAGCGAAAATGGTGTTGATGATCAGCGAGATTTGGCTCACAGACACCCCGAGGATCGCCGGCCCCATCTGGCGCATCACTCGCCAGACCCCGGCATCGCCCAGCTTGAGGCGCGGCAGCACCAGCATGCCTATCTTGCGCAGATGCGGCAGCTGATAACCCAGCTGCAGCACGCCGCCCACCACCACCGCCCAGGCCAGCGCCAGCACCGGCGGGTTGAAATACGGGGCGGCGAACAGCGCGAAACCGATCATGCTGACGTTAAGCAGCGTTGGCGCAAAAGCCGGGATCGAGAAGCGGTTCCAGGTATTGAGGATCGCCCCCACCAGCGACGCCAGTGAGATCAACAAAATATAGGGGAAGGTGATGCGCAGCAGCGCCGACGTCAGGGCAAACTTGTCGGGCGTATCGGTAAAGCCCGGCGCAGTAATGTAAATAACCCAGGGCGCGGCCAGCATCCCCAGCACCGTCACCACCGCCAGCACCAGCGTCAGCAGCCCGGAGACGTAGGCAATAAAAGTGCGCGTCGCCTCTTCACCCTGCTGGCTCTTGTATTCGGCCAGGATCGGCACGAAGGCCTGCGAAAACGCCCCTTCGGCAAAGATACGGCGTAACAGATTCGGGAGTTTGAACGCCACGAAAAAGGCGTCCGTTGCCATGCCGGCCCCGAACACGCGCGCGACGATCGCATCGCGGGCAAAGCCCAACACCCGCGAAAACATCGTCATCGAGCTGACGGCAGCCAAGGATTTGAGTAGGTTCATGTGGTTGTCTGATAGGTACCGTAAATATCAACGCCTGCAACAGCAGGCGTCAGTGAAACAATCGGCTCAGTTTACGCATCCGGAAAAGAATAGCTACCGCCATATGTTACATAGAGTTATCCCGCAGCAAACGCTCGACCACCCGCTGGGCGGCCAGCGCCTGTTCGCCGCCGGTTTCCGGCGCGCTCTGGTTGGCGACGGCATCAAGGAAATGCCGCACCGCACCGTCGAAGCCGCGTTGCACCAGCGTGCTTTGCCAGCCCGGCACCGGCTGCTCCAACTCGCCCTGCGCATCTTCACGCAGCCAGTGGCGCATATCGGTCAACTGATACCGCGCGCCGTCGGTCACCGCCTGCACGCTTTCGCGCTGGCTGCCGCCGCGGCGATGCATACTGGTCGTCACCTGCGTGTCGCCGCAGGCGAAGTGATGCTCGGCGTACAGCATTTCACCGGCGGCGTTGGCGCGCAGGCTGCCGCTCAGCAGTTGCTCCCGCCCGCCCGCCAGCCACAGCGCAGTGTCCACCACGTGCAGGTAATCATCCAACAGGGTAAAACGCAGATCGTGCGGGCCGACGCTGTCCGCCCGATGTTTATCCATGCGAATGGAGGCCGGCTGGTTCATTTGCTGTTTGAGCTGCCGGTAAAGCGGCGCGAAACGGCGGTTGAACCCCACCATCAGCGTTTTGCCTCGCCGCTCGGCCAACTCGAGCAACTGCTCACCCTGCTCCAGCGTCTCCGCCAGCGGTTTATCGACGTAAACGTGCACGCCGCGGTTCAGCAGCTCGCCTATCACCGAAAAATGGCTCGCGGTGCTGCTGTGAACAAAGACCGCATCGCACTGTTCGGCCAGGCTGTCCAGGCGGGAGAAACAGGCCATACGGTAGCTGTCGCACAGCGGCTGGGCTTTTTGCTGATTGGGCGAAAAACCGCCCACCAGCGTCCAATCCGCCGCCTGGCCGAGGATTGGCAGATACGCCTTCTGCGCGATACTGCCCAACCCCACCACGCCTACACGCAATTTAGTCATTCGCATCCCTCGCCAACAGCTGTTGCAACTGCCGTTTCAGCTCCGCCACTTCGCTTTCCAATGCGCTGACTCTGGCGCTCAGTTCGCCGTCGTCCTCAGCGTCGAACGCCGCCGGCGGCGCTTCATCAATCTGGCCGCTGAACAGATGCATGAACCGGCTTTCGCGCTTGCCCGGCTCACGCGCCAGGCGCACCACGAACGGGCCATCTTCGCGCGTGGCCAGTTGCTGCAGCACCTGTTCGACCTCGCTGACATCGCTGAACTCGTGCATCCGATTGGTGCGGGTGCGCAACTCGCCCGGCGTTTGCGCGCCGCGCAACAGCAAGGTGGCGATCACCGCCAGTTCGGCAGGCGAGAGTTTCAGCTGGCCGAACTCGGAGTTGCAAAACCGCTGTTCGTACTTCACCACCCGATTGCCGAACCCGCTGAGGGTGCGCAGGAAATGTTTGCGCAGCAACAGATCGAGCAGTTGCTGCACTTCGCTTTCGCTCAGGTCCATCACCGGTTCGCGGTTGGTTTTTTGGTTGCATGCCAGCGTAATGGCATTCAGCGAAAGCGGGTATTGATCCGGTGTCGTGACCTGTTTTTCCAACAGACAGCCGATAACCCGGGCCTCTCTGGCGTTCAATTCATATTTCATCGTTTGGCCTCAACGTGGGGGTAGCCACTCTTTATTGGTGTATGCCGTCAAAACGTGGTCTTGCCACTGGCCGTCGATCAGCAGGTAATCCTTGGCGTAACCTTCGCGTTCGAATCCCAGACGAGTCAGCAATGCGCCGCTGCGCTGGTTGTGTGGCATATAGTTGGCCATGATGCGGTGCATGCGCTGTTGGCGCAGCATATAGCGGATGGCGGACTGCAAGGCTTCGAACATCAGCCCTTGCCCCTGCCACTTTTCCCCCAGCGAATAGCCGAGGAAACAGGCATGAAACGAACCGCGCAGCACGTTGCTGAAGTTAGCCACGCCGCGCACTTCCTGCTCTTCTGGATCGAGCAGGATAAAATAGTAGGCGCTGCCCTGCTTTTGCATTTCGGTGATCATGCCCAGACGCGCCTGCCAGCCGGAAGGATAACAGTGGCTTTCGTCGCGCACCGGCTCCCAGGGTTTGAGAAAGGCTCGGTTCTCGGCATAATAATCCGCCAGACGGTAGGCATCCCGTTCATTCACTAAACGGACCACCATCCGGTCGGTTGTAAGACGTACTTTTGGCGATGCAGAGCGATAGCCGAACATCATTTCCCCCGCAGTCAAAACGGTTCGATAAGAAGTATTTATTGGGAAGCCGCGTGGATAATTATCCGGCGCCGATCTGATGCCATGACTTTATTTTGCCAATAGCGCCTCAGAACCGCACTTCCCCGCATTCAATATAACCGTAGCCCGCCCCCGAGGTAAAATCCCGGTCGCTCAGTAAATCGCCGAATACGCGTTTTGCGGCGTTTTTCCGCCCATTTTGCAGCACAGGTAACACCTTGACGATAAAAAAATATTATCTACACGCCCCCTGTCGCCGTAGGGGAATTGGGTAGAGAATGGAAGCGTTGTTCCCCCCTCTTTCTTTAATTGCTCATGGTGAAGCATGTCTCTGGTGTCGCAAGCACGCAGCTTGGGTAAATATTTTCTGTTGCTCGATAATCTGCTGGTGGTTTTAGGCTTCTTTGTCGTTTTTCCGCTTATTTCGATCCGCTTTGTCGATCAATTAGGATGGGCGGCGCTGATCGTCGGCATCGCGCTGGGTTTGCGGCAGCTGTTGCAACAAGGGCTCGGCATCTTTGGCGGCGCCATCGCCGATCGCTTCGGCGCCAAGCCGATGATCGTCACCGGCATGCTGCTGCGCGCCGCCGGTTTCGCCACCATGGCGATGGCCGATGCCCCCTGGATCCTGTGGTTCTCTTGCGCGCTGTCCGCCCTCGGTGGCACGTTATTCGATCCGCCGCGCACCGCTTTGGTGATCAAGCTGACCCGCCCACACGAACGCGGCCATTTTTTCTCGCTGCTGATGATGCAGGACAGCGCCGGAGCGGTAGTCGGCGCGCTGATCGGCAGTTGGCTGCTGCAGTACGACTTTCACTTTGTCTGCTGGGTTGGGGCGGCGATCTTCGTGCTGGCCGCCGGCTGGAACGCCTGGCTACTGCCGGCTTATCGCATCTCTACCGTGCGCATACCGATGAAGGAAGGCATGTTGCGGGTCCTGCGCGATCGCCGCTTCCTCACCTATGTCCTGACGCTGACCGGTTACTACATGCTGGCGGTGCAGGTAATGCTGATGATGCCGATCGTGGTCAACGAAATCGCCGGTTCACCGGCGGCGGTGAAATGGATGTATGCGATTGAAGCGGCGCTGTCGTTGTCGCTGCTCTATCCGCTGGCGCGTTGGGGAGAAAAACACTTCCGGCTAGAACAGCGCCTGATGGCGGGCCTGTTGCTGATGACGCTCAGCCTGCTGCCGATCGGTCTCGCCACCAGCTTGCAGGGTGTATTCACGCTGATCTGCTGCTTCTATCTGGGATCGATCATCGCTGAACCGGCGCGCGAAACGCTGAGCGCTTCGCTGGCCGATCCGCGTGCGCGCGGCAGCTATATGGGCTTCAGCCGCCTCGGCCTGGCGCTGGGCGGCGCGTTGGGTTATACCGGCGGCGGCTGGATGTACGATACCGGCCGGACGATGAACATGCCGGAGCTGCCCTGGTTGCTGCTTGGTGCAGTAGGCTTCGCTACGCTGCTGGCGCTGTACTGGCAGTTCAGCCCGCGGCGCAGCGCGTCGATGATGCTGCGCGGCGGTTGACGTCATAGAAATCCGGCCGAATCGGCAACAGCTGCTATCCTGTTAGTAAAAACACCCACAGGAGCCCGTCGGCATGAGTGAAGAAGCAAAATTACCGCAACTACTCGAACATATGATACTGAACTTGCGCATGATTTATGCGCGCGCCACCCTGGTGGAGAAGGCGCTGGCCCATATCCTCGCCAGCGACGCCGGCCTGAAAAACGATATTATCAAACAGCTGCAGGTCGTCACCGCCGCCAACGAACGTGACCGAATCGATTTGGATGAAGCTCGCATTCACCTGATCGATGTGCTCAACTCAGTACCGACCAAGAAATAACGCCCCCTGGCCCGCGCCGATGCGCGGGCAATTTCGCAATAACGCACCATCCAACACACGCACGTCAAGACAGCCTCGATAAGCTGTGGTAACTATTGCTGTTAAAACCTGACAACCCGGAGCAAGCATGAAACTGTTTATTTACGATCATTGCCCATTCTGCGTGAAAGCCCGCATGATTTTCGGCCTGAAACGTCTGCCGATTCGCCTGGTCACGTTGCTCAACGACGATGAAACGACTCCGTTTAACCTGATCGGCCAAAAAATGGTGCCTATCCTGGTCAAAGACAACGGTGAAGCGATGCCGGAAAGCCTGGATATCGTGCGCTATGTCGATGCTCTGGACGGCAAGCCGGTACTGACCGGCCGCACCAACCCGGCCATCGCCGAGTGGCTGCAGCGGGTGGGCGGTTACAGCGCGAAATTGTTGTTGCCGCGAATTGCGCATGCCGATTTCGAAGAGTTTGCCACCGACAGCGCCCGCCGTTACTTTATCGATAAAAAGCAGGCGTCAATCGGGGATTTCGCCGAGCATCTCGCCAATAGCGCCGATCTGATCGCCCAGTTGGAAGCCGATCTGCAAGCGCTGTCGCCGCTGATCGTCTCCGCCGACGCGGTGAACGGCGAACTGTCCGAGGACGATATTCACCTGTTCCCGCTGCTGCGCTCATTGTCGATCGTCGCCGGGGTTGCGCTGCCGGATAACGTGGAAGCCTACCGCAACCGCATGGCGCAGCACAGCGAGGTGCCGTTGCTGCTGGATATGGAACAATAACGTTTGAGCAACCAAAAGGATATGGCGTACTGATGCTGAAAATGGTGCTCGCCACCGCTCGCGATCGGGCGCGGCTGAAGGAAATTACCTCCGTTCTGATCCGTTACGGCCTGCAAGACGTTCTGCGTCTGCTGGGCCTGGGGGCTTTGCTGCACGGCGCCCGCGCTGGAGCCGCCCAACAGGACGCCCAAACCCTGCCTGAGCGGCTGCGCGAAGCGCTCGAGGCGCTGGGGCCGACCTTCGTCAAATTCGGCCAGATCCTGGCCACGCGTTCCGACCTGCTGGATCCGGCCTGGACCGACGAACTGGATCGCCTGCACAGCCGGGCGGCAGTGTTGCCATGGGAAACGCTGGCGCCACAGATCGTTGCCGACCTGGGCGGCGAACCCGAGCGGCTGTTCGCCGAATTCGATCGCACGCCGCTGGCGGCGGCGTCGATGGCGCAAATCTACCGCGCACGCCTGCACAGCGGCGAACAGGTGGTGGTGAAAGTGCTGCGGCCCGGTCTGGCGAAAACCATCCACGCCGATTTGCGGTTGCTGGCCTCGCTGGCGGAAACCGTAGAGCAGCAGAGCCCCGCGCTGGCGCGCTATCGGCCGCGGCAGATGGTCAGAGCGCTGGCGACGGCGCTCAATCATGAACTGGATTTGACCCACGAAGGGCATAACTGCGACCGCGTCGCCGGGATGTTCGCGCATCAACCTGACGTCGTCGTGCCCAAAATCTATTGGCAATGGTCTTCTCCGCGCCTGTTAGTGCAGGAATACCTGCCCGGCACCGCGCCGGAAAACCCTCAGCAGCTGGCGGCGGCGGGCTTTGACGGCCCGCTGCTGGCGCAACGCGGCGCCCGCGCCTTTATGAGCATGGTACTGGAGCATCGGCTGTATCACGCCGACCCTCACCCCGGCAACGTCATGGCGCTGAGCGGTGACCGCGTCGGCTTTATCGACTTCGGCATGGTGGGCCAGCTGTCCGAGCGGCGGCGCAACCAGTTGCTCCTGCTGCTGCAGGCCATCGCCGATCGTCAGTCCGAAGGCATCGTCAACACGCTGATCGCCTGGTCGGACAGCGAACCGCTGGATTTGATGGATCTGGAGCTGGCGGCGCAAAACTTTCTCGACAAACAGGCCGCCGCCACTCTGACCTTGGGCAAGGCCCTGACCGACTTGCTGGTGATGGCGCGTGAGCACCAACTGGCGCTGCCGCCCGATCTGGTGCTGCTGTTCAAGGCGTTAATCACCGCCGACGGCGTGCTGCACCGATTGGATCCGGCCTTCGACATCGTCGCCACCCTCAAACCGATGCTGCAACAAACGGTGCTGCAACGCTATGCCCCGGGCGCCGTGCGCCAGCGGCTGTTGGCTCTGGGCGGGGAAGCGCTCGACGCCGGAGAAGAACTGCCGCAAACCCTGCGGCTGATGGTGCGCCGTCTGAAACGCGGGCAGCTCAATGCCGATATCAACGTCAGGAACCTCGGTCAGTTGAGCAAAGCGCTGGAGCGCGCCGCCGTCACCCTGGCCATCGCTATCGTCACCGCCGCTTTTGCCCTGGGCCTGGCGCCTTATCTGATGCATTCTTCGCTGCGGCTGTGGGGCATTCCGATGTTCCCGCTGTTGGGGGGCGCGGCCTGCCTGGCTGGCGTGGCGCTCTTGGCGCTGCGATTGCGGCGTTGACGCTTTCGGCGTTATCCGATAGGTGTCGCCCACTTTTGCGCGCACTATCCCCTGCACATCGCCGCCTGCCGTTTTCAGGCGCAGGCGGAACGTTTATAATGATTAATCAATTATCTGCAGCACTTTTCGCCAGCAGTCGCAATGAGGCATGAATGAAGAAGATCCTGATGGGCGCAGCCGCCCTGCTGTTCGCCGGCGTATTGGCCGGTTGCAATCAACTGACCCAGTACACCCTGAGCGAGCAGGAAGTGAATGATTACCTGCAGAAACACAACGATTATCAGAAGCAGATCGGCGTGCCCGGCCTGGTGGACGCCAACATCGTACTGACGCAGCTGCAAAGCCAGATTGGCCGCAGCGAGCCGGGCAAGGTCACCCTTTCCGGCGATGCCAAGGTCAATATCACGTCGATTCTCGGCCCGCAGGCGGCGGATCTGAAGCTGACGCTGAAAGCGCAGCCGGTTTACGACCGTGCACAGGGCGCCATTTACCTGAAAGACATGGAACTGACCGATTACAGCGTGCAGCCGGAAAAAATGCAGACGGTGATGAAAGCGCTGACGCCATATCTGAACCAGTCGCTGAAGTCTTACTTCGACCAAAAGCCGGCTTATGTGCTGAATCCTGACAACAGCAAAACCGAAGCGCTGGCGAAAAAACTGGCGAAGGGATTGGAAGTGAAGCCGGGTGAGTTGGTGATCCCGTTTAGCGACTGACCGCCTCTTGATGCATCAAGCCCGCCGCCAAGCGGGCTTTTTATTGCGGAAAACGATTACTGCGGCGCGCTGTAGGCGATCTCGCCGGTGTTGCAGTTGAGCGTCACGTTGTAGGTTTTATCCGCTTTGGTGCCGCGCACCGTCAGCGGCACCTGCCACACCTGATCCTTGCCGGTGATGGCATCCGGGCTGACCCAGGCGATCGGGGTAGCGGTGCCCAGCAGTTTTTTGTCCGCCTCCCAGCGCGTGATGCGGTTCTGCAAGAAGTCGCGCTTGACCTGGGCGGCGATATCCGCCGGCTGCAGCCCCGCACACTGCCCCACCTTGGCGCTGCGTTGCTCTTGAACCTGCGCCCACACCGCAGTCGATGCTCCCATCATGGCCAACAAGGTGATAGCCAAAGCCGTTTTTTTCATGTCTCCTCCCGTTGTGATTAGCGCTATCCGGGCGCCCATCCCTGGCTCACAACAGGGTTTCGGCAAAGGGTTACCGTTTGACGAACTCGATGACAAACAGCGCATCCAGGCCCGGATAGATTTCCTTGATCACCTGCTTCAGTTCGCCGAGCGACATGTTCTCCTGCTGTGCATGGCGTTCGGTCAGCGCATCCAGGCGCACCGGCGTTACCGACAGCACTTCGATAAAGCAGAAAAATACGCCGTCTTCATTGCGGCTTACGCGCAATACCTCGCCCGGTTCGAAGTGCGACTCACTGGCATCCCGAATGGTGATGGTTTTGCGCCCGGCCAGAATGTCTTGCTCAAAGCGGCTGAAGAAAGTTATTTCACGGCTCATTTTAGATCCTTTTTCATCACAACACCGCAACATAAGCCATTATGCCGCTTGCTTTTCTGACGCAGATCCCTCTTTTGAGTTAGAGACCGCTTTTTTCGCTTTCGCTTCCGTCGGTTTCTTGCCGGTTTCCGCCGGTGATGCGCCGCGCAGGATCAGCCCCAGCGCATCCTTATTCTCCGCCAGGAAGAAGCTCAGCCCTTCGCGCTGTTCGTCGTCCAGCTTCAGCGGCGCCTGTTGCAACCACTCTCCGAGGTTATCCGCCAAATCCAGCATTTTGTCGTAGGCGTCGGCTTCTTTCTTGCTCGCGAAAGTCATTTTTTCCTCACCGTTTCTCACCACCACATATTTAACTTCAACCGCCATGCGTGCGTCCTCAAATACTCAAACAACTGTAAATACATACAGTATAAATGGATAGCGGCGGGAAGGCAAACCGCCGCCCGCCTTCGGCTTATTTCAGCAGCCGCACCTTGCAGCTCTTGCCTTTGATTTTGCCCTGTTGCAGCTGTTGCAGCGCCTTGCGTGCGCTGGCTTTACGGATCGCGACGTAGGCATGCACCGGGAACATGTCGATCTTGCCCACTTCCGCCGCCGTCAGCCCGGCATCGCCGGTCAGCGCGCCGAGGATATCGCCGGGGCGGATCTTCGCCTTGCGGCCGCCGTCGATGCACAGCGTCACCATCTCCGCCTCCAGCGAGCCGTTGGCCGCCCCGCTCAGCTCGGACACCGGCGCCCAATCGACGGTCATCTGCAGGTAGTCTTCAATCGCATGCGCCCGCGCCATTTCCTGCGGCGTGCACAGGCTGATCGCCAGCCCGCTCATGCCGGCACGGCCGGTACGGCCAATACGGTGCACGTGCACTTCGGGATCGAACGCCAGTTCGTAGTTAACCACCAGCTCCAGCTCTTTGATGTCCAGCCCGCGAGCGGCAACGTCGGTCGCCACCAGCACCCGGCAACTGCGGTTGGCGAAGCGCACCAACACCTGGTCGCGATCGCGCTGCTCCAGATCGCCATGCAGCGCCAATGCGCTGATGCCGCGGGCCTCCAAAGCCTCAAGCACCGTCTGACAATCGCGTTTGGTATTGCAGAACACCACGCAGGACGCGGGTTGATGATAACGAATGGCCGACACCAGCAGCGCCGGGCGCTGATCGCGCGTGGTCTCATAGAAGCGTTGTTCGATGGCGGTCTGCGCTTCGTCATCGCCCACTTCGACGCTCAGCGGCTGGCGCTGAACGCGTTCGCTGATGCGTTCGATACCCGCCGGATAGGTGGCGGAAAACAGCAGCGTCTGACGCTGCGGCGGCGTGTAGCTGATCACATCGTCGATATCGTCGGCGAAGCCCATGTCCAGCATGCGGTCGGCCTCATCCAGCACCAGCACCTTCAGTTCGTCCAGCAGCAGCGTTTTCTTGCGCAGGTGCTCCTGAATGCGCCCCGGCGTCCCCACCACGATGTGCGGCGCGTGCACCAGCGAATCGAGCTGCGGCCCCATCGGTTGGCCGCCGCACAGCGTCAGGATTTTGATGTTTTGCGTGAAACGCGCCAGGCGACGCAGCTCTTTGCTCACCTGATCGGCCAATTCACGGGTGGGACAGAGCACCAGCGCCTGCGTGGCGACCTGAGCGACGACGATATTATTCAGCAGACCAATGCCGAACGCCGCCGTTTTACCGCTGCCGGTTTTCGCCTTGGCGCGCACGTCCCGCCCTTGCAGAATGGCGGGCAACGCGGCGGCCTGCACCGGCGTCATTTTGGCGTACCCCAGTTCGTTGAGGTTGGCCAACTGTTCGGCTGGCAGCGGCAGGGAAGAAAAAGAAACTGTGCTCACGGCGATAACTCTTATATGACGAATGGAATGGCGGCGCGCCCGCAGGTTGGCGCCGAATCAGCGGCAAATGATAACAGAGATGGGCGGCGTTACGGGCAGCGGGCATAAAAAAACCCGCCGGCGGCGGGTTTCTTGGCGGCTCCGTCGTTAAATGGCGACGACGTTGGCTGCGGCTGGGCCACGTTGGCTGTCCTGGATGGAGAACTCAACCTGCTGGCCTTCAGCCAGGGTCTTGAAACCATCGCTAACGATAGCGGAAAAATGAACGAAAACGTCTTTAGAACCGTCGGCAGGCGTGATGAAGCCGAAACCTTTGCTTTCGTTGAACCATTTAACGTGACCAGTGATCTTGCTCATTTGTGTTTCCTTTACTTGATAAACCTGCCTTGACGGCACGAGACGCGAAAACCATGCGATATGTGGGCCTTCTTTCGTCGTCGGTTATTAACGCATAATCGCCCATGCAGGGCAAATATTTCTGCTTGTTATAAAAACAGCAAGTTAGCAACAAACTTGGCGCAGCGGCTGCGCACGCAATCGTTTTCGTATATACTGCCCGCCGATCATCAATCCGCTTACTTTCACCGATCCAGGTACGAAACTATGTTAACGATTGGAACCGCCCTGCGCCCTTCCGCCACCCGCGTTATGTTGCTCGGCTCCGGGGAGCTGGGTAAAGAAGTCGCCATTGAATGCCAGCGCCTCGGCCTGGAAGTGATCGCCGTCGATCGCTATCCCGACGCCCCCGCCATGCACGTGGCGCACCGCAGCCACGTCATTAATATGCTGGACGGTGACGCGCTGAAAGCCGTTATCGAACAAGAGCGGCCGGACTATATCGTTCCCGAAATCGAAGCGATCGCCACCGCCATGCTGGTCGAGCTTGAACGCCAGGGCCACCGCGTGGTGCCCTGCGCCGAAGCCACGCGCCTGACCATGAACCGTGAAGGCATCCGCCGTCTGGCGGCGGAAGAGCTTGGCCTGCCCACCTCCAGCTACCGCTTTGCCGACAGCGAGGCGACTTTCCGGCAGGCGGTCGAGCACATCGGCTACCCGTGCATCGTCAAACCGGTGATGAGTTCTTCCGGCAAAGGACAAAGCCTGATCCGCACGCCTGAGCAACTGCAAAGCGCCTGGGATTACGCCCAACAGGGCGGCCGCGCTGGCGGCGGCCGGGTGATCGTCGAAGGGCTGGTAAGATTTGATTTTGAAATTACGTTGTTGACCATCAGCGCCGTGGACGGCGTACATTTCTGCGCACCGATCGGCCATCGTCAGGAGGATGGGGACTATCGCGAATCCTGGCAGCCGCAGCGCATGTCAGCTGCGGCGTTGAGCCGCGCTCAGGCTATCGCGGAGAAGGTGGTGAAGGCCCTGGGCGGTTTCGGCCTGTTCGGCGTGGAGCTGTTCGTCTGTGGTGACGACGTGATCTTCAGCGAGGTGTCTCCGCGGCCGCACGATACCGGCATGGTCACGTTGATCTCACAGGATCTGTCCGAGTTCGCCCTGCACGTTCGCGCGTTTCTCGGATTGCCGATTGGCGCCATCCGCCAGTTCGGCCCTTCCGCTTCGGCGGTGATCCTGCCCCAGCTGACCAGCAGCGATGTGCGCTTCAGCGGCCTGGAAAACGCGCTGCGCGGGCACAGCCAGCTGCGCCTGTTCGGCAAACCGGAGATCGCCGGGCAGCGTCGCCTGGGCGTGGCGCTGGCGACGGCGGACACGACGGAACAGGCGGTGGAGCAAGCGAAACAAGCCGCTGCCGCCGTGGCGGTCAACGGCTGATACTCACGGGGCCGCTTGCGCGGCCCCGATAACGTCAATAGTCTTCGTCTTCTTCAGCATCGTTATTCCGCGACGCCTCCGGGGCGGCCTCATGCTGCTCGTCTTCATCATCGTCATCGAACAGTACCGCAACCTGAGCGCCCTGATGCTTCTCGCGAATTTCCTGCGCAACGCGAGCAATGGCTTCACCGCTGCTCATGCCCTGCTCCATCAGTTGATGGATGCGATCCGCCGCTTCCTGCTGCTCCGCGTGACTCAGTAATGGCATACCTGCATGCATGTGTCGTTTTCTCCGGCAAAAGGGAGAAGGAGTATACGCGCTAACGCGGCGGATCCCAACGTCTTGTGGCTCAGGCCGGTTGCGAGCAGCCGTTATCGCTGCGCCACTGCTTCAGCCGATGCCGCCACAGCATGACATGCCACCCCTGTTTCAGGCCGCGCGCATTGGCGAACATCGCTCTGTCGATGCCGCGCTGATAGAACTCTTCGGTGATCTGACTCTGGGCTGCCGGATCCGGTTCACGACGAATGCTGTGGCAAATGCCCAGCGCTTCGCGGGTGATTTGCCAATGGAAAGCCGGACGAATGGCGACAGTGCCGGCATAGCGCCGGTTGAGCCGCTCCAGCATCTCGACGATTTTCATATAGTGGCGTTGATAATCCACGTTCGCCTGACCGGTGCGACGACGGTTGCTGATCGATTTGTCGTGCACCCGTTGACGGTACAGCGGCGTGCTTAAATATTTGACCCGTTTGGCATTAAACATGACTTCCGTTGTCCAGGGAATATCCTGGTGATGCAATCCCGGCTCGAAATAAAGCCGATGCTGGCGAATAAAGTCGAGGCGATATATTGCCAGCCATACAACGTGAATAAACTTTCGCGATTTCAGCGCACGTTCAAACCACTGTACGCCGGTGATAACGTCGGTGGTGCGCAAACGCGCCTCGGGAAAAATCGGCTGCAATTCATCCTGGCTGGTGAAATAGCGTTCGCCATTGCATTGCATCACGTCTAATTGGTGTTGTTCCGCCTGTTCCAGCAGCGTGGAATACATGTCCGGCGCCAGCACATCGTCGGCATCGGGAAACGCCACATATTTGCCTCGGGCAACGGCGAGCCCGGCATTGCGCGCGTTAGAAACACCGGCATTGGCTTGATCGATCACACGAATATGCGGATGCGCCGCCGCGTAACGGTGTGCGATCTCCTCCGAACCGTCGGTGGAACCATCGTTAACGATGATCACCTCCAACCGCTGCTCACGCTGGGCCAGCAGCGAGGCCAGGAAAGGCTCCAATAATTCCCCCGCATTGTGCATCGGGACGATCACGCTCAGCATTAACGACATAGGCAGCTCTTCAAGGATAATGTAACAAAATAATAATTTTACTTTTCTAAAAGACGCATAGGGTTCAGCGCACGCTGAAATAGCGTAACGCCTGCAAATTCCCGCAGCGGCTAATGGAACCGAACCTGCTTTTCTTTTTCAAACCAGCGCCAGAAAGCGCTAAGTAATTAACCCATTAATTCCAAAGGGCGGCGACGCTGGCTAAAATCAGGCAAAACCACGCCGCTCCGCATCTAATAACAAGCAGAAATAATAAATTTATGAAATTAACGAATCTTTTTTTATATTTTTCGGGCCTTGCGCCCGCGGCAAATAGGCTTCCAGTGCATTTGACGTTAAATTTTTAACATATCGAAGTATAATCAATGGCGCAAAAAATGCCTTATTTCAGGTTTATTGAACTGCCGTTTATGTGAACTGTGCTGCATGCCGCGCATGGCAAAACATGCATGACGTGACCGTCTATGGCACACTAGCCGCCAGATATCGCCGCCCTCACAGCCAGGTTTATTGACGTTCATGAGCGTAACCGCCCCAAACATAAAATCGTTGCCCTACAGCCGCAGTGCCCTGATGACGCTTTTCGCCCCGCTTTCAGCACAGCCCTGGGCGATGCTGCTGCATTCTGGCTTCGCCGACCATTCGCATAACCGCTTCGATATCCTGGTCGCACAGCCGCGCGTTACGCTCACCACCCAGGGCGCCGGCACGACAATCGAAAGTGACGGCGTCACCATTGAGTCTCAGGAGGATCCGTTCTCCCTGCTGCAGCAGCAGCTGGCGGCGCAAGGCTGGCAGCCGGCGTTTAACCCGGATCTGCCGTTTCAGGGCGGCGCCCTGGGGCTGTTCGGCTACGATCTCGGGCGCCGGGTCGAAACCTTGCCGCAGTTGGCTGAAGCCGACCTCGCTCTGCCGGACATGGCGGTGGGCATTTATGACTGGGCATTGATCGCCGACCACCAATTGCAAACCCTGACGCTGCTCAGCTATGGCGATGTGGAGCAGCGCCGGCGCTGGCTTACTAGCCAAACCGCGCCGACGGAGCGCCCCTTCACGCTGCTAAGCGGCTGGCGTGCCAATATGAGCCGCCGGCAATACGGCGAGAAGTTCCAACGTATTCAACACTATCTGCGCAGCGGCGACTGTTACCAGATTAATCTGGCGCAGCGGTTCTCCGCCGACTATCAGGGAGATGAATGGCAGGCGTTTTGCCGACTGAGCGCCTGCAACCGCGCGCCGTTCTCCGCTTTCCTGCGGCTGCCGCACAACAGCGTGCTGAGCGTCTCTCCCGAGCGCTTCCTGTGGCTGGCGCAGCAGCGCATCCAAACCCGCCCGATCAAGGGCACGCTGCCGCGGCTGGCGGACGCGGAACAGGACGCCGCACAGGCGCGCCGATTGGCCGATTCGCCCAAGGATCGCGCTGAAAATCTGATGATCGTCGATCTGCTGCGCAACGATATCGGCCGCGTCGCCCAGCCCGGCAGCGTACGGGTGCCGGAACTGTTCGTCGTGGAGCCGTTCCCCGCCGTGCACCACCTGGTGAGCACCATTACCGCCACCCTGCCGGAGCAGGCCTCGGCCACCGAGCTGCTGCGCGCCTGCTTCCCCGGCGGTTCGATCACCGGCGCGCCCAAGGTGCGCGCGATGGAAATCATCGAAGAGCTGGAGCCGCAGCGGCGCAACGCCTATTGCGGCAGCATCGGTTACCTGAGCGCCTGCGGCACCATGGATACCAACATCACCATCCGCACGCTCGTCACCGAAAACGGCCGCATCCACTGCTCCGCTGGCGGCGGCATCGTGGCGGACAGCCAGGAGCAGGCGGAATACCAGGAGACCTTCGACAAGGTTGGCCGTATTCTGCCGCAGCTTGGGGAGTATGCCCCGTCGTGATCCCATCGAACTCACCGGCCTCGCTGCACGCCTTTATCAGCCGTTTTCAACTGCAGCTGCCGCAGGCGGCGCAGATCTCGCACAATGTGCGCCCGGCGGCGGTGCTTATCCCGATCGTCTGCCGCGCCGAGCCGACGCTGCTGTTGACCCGCCGCGCTGACTCGCTGCGCAAACATGCCGGCCAGGTGGCCTTCCCCGGCGGCAAGACCGACGCCGAAGACGGATCGGCGATCGTCACGGCGCTGCGGGAAGCGCAGGAAGAAGTGGCGATACCGCCGCACGCGGTGACCGTCCTCGGCCAAATGGCGCCGCTCGACAGCAGCACCGGATTTCAGGTCACGCCTATCGTCGGTCTGATCCCGCCGGACGTGCAGTTTCGCGCCAACGAGGGTGAAGTGGCGGACGTGTTCGAGATGCCCCTGCGGGAAGCATTGACCCTGTCGCGTTACTACCCGCTGGATATTCATCGCGCCGGCCGCACGCACCGCATTTATCTCTCCTGGTATCACAGCCAGTTTATCTGGGGGCTGACCGCCGCCATCATTCGCCGCCTGGCGCAACAGGTCAGTATTTAGCCCGCATTGCGTGATCTGACTCGCAATCTGGCATGGCCGTCGGCGTCAGCTGCAGGTAAAGCGATCGAAATCACTTCATTTGATCGCTTTTTCAACTACCGTTCCGGTTGAATGGTTTTAAAAAAACTGTAAACCCTCTCTTAAACCTTACGAAATACCTGTAAAATACCACCGTCCGAGATAAACCACTGTAGAAACAGGGATTAAGCCGGCGGCGTTCAGCACGGAAGGCTGGCGCGATTACCGCTAATGGAGCTTGGGCGAAAGCGGATACCCCGCTTAAGGGTTCGCCCCGGGTAATCAGGAAAAAAAGCGACACCACGGATTATTTAATTTCATGCGAAAAAGGCAGCCGAACCCGCACGGCCCTTTTACAATATCGCTGTTCCCTGCGCGGTTTTTAACCGCCGCAGCCATAACAATACGTCTCTTTAAGGAGTTTTAGCGTGATTAGCGTTTTCGACATGTTTAAGATCGGCATCGGCCCGTCCAGCTCTCATACGGTTGGACCGATGAAAGCCGGCAAACAGTTTGTCGACGATCTGGTAAATAAAGGCCTGATGCCTTCTATCACGCGTGTTGCCGTAGACGTTTACGGCTCACTCTCATTGACCGGCAAAGGTCACCATACCGATATCGCCATCATTCTCGGCCTGGCCGGCAACATGCCGGACACCGTCGATATCGATAGCATTCCGGGTTTTATTCGCGATGTAGAACAACGTCAACGCCTGATGCTGGCCAACGGCCTGCATGAAGTCGATTTCCCGCGCGACGGCGGCATGGTCTTCCGCAGCGACAACCTGCCGCTGCATGAAAACGGCATGCAGATCCACGCCTTCGCCGGCGATAAAGAAGTGTACAGCAAGACCTATTACTCTATCGGCGGCGGTTTCATCGTCGACGAGGAGAACTTCGGTAAGGACGCCGAGCAAGAGCTGCAAATGCCCTACCCGTTCAACTCCGCGCGCGAAATGCTCGATCACTGCCGCGAGACCGGCCTGTCGCTGTCCGGCATGGTGATGCAAAACGAACTGGCGCTGCACAGCAAGCAAGAGATCGAGACCTACTTCGGCAACGTCTGGCAAACCATGCGCGCCTGTATCGATCGCGGTCTGAACACCGAAGGCGTGCTGCCGGGGCCGCTGCGCGTGCCGCGCCGTGCCTCCGCGCTGCGCCGCATGCTGGTGGCGTCGGACAAACTGTCCAGCGATCCGATGAACGTGATCGACTGGGTCAACATGTTCGCGCTGGCGGTTAACGAAGAAAACGCCGCCGGCGGCCGCGTGGTTACCGCGCCGACCAACGGCGCCTGCGGCATCGTGCCTGCGGTACTGGCTTACTACGATCACTTCATCGAGTCCGTCAGCCCGGATATCTACATCCGCTACTTTATGGCGGCGGGCGCCATCGGCGCGTTGTACAAGATGAACGCCTCCATTTCCGGCGCCGAAGTCGGCTGCCAGGGTGAAGTCGGCGTAGCCTGCTCCATGGCGGCGGCCGGCCTGGCCGAACTGCTGGGCGGCAGCCCTGAACAGGTGTGCGTGGCGGCGGAGATCGGCATGGAACACAACCTGGGGTTGACCTGTGACCCGGTCGCCGGCCAGGTGCAAGTGCCGTGCATCGAGCGCAACGCCATCGCCTCGGTCAAGGCGATCAACGCCGCCCGCATGGCCCTGCGCCGCACCAGCGAGCCGCGCGTTTCGCTGGATAAGGTGATCGAGACCATGTACGAAACCGGCAAAGACATGAACGCCAAGTACCGCGAAACGTCACGCGGCGGCCTGGCAATCAAGGTGCAATGCGACTGACAGATAACCCCGCCGCCCGGCGGGGTTTTTTATGGGTAATCAATTCATTGAACGTTTTAGTGACAATGTCACAAAAAAATATCCTGCATTTTTCTCATCGATCCGGCGGTTAGCCTGCAAATTGGCCTTCTGTTTTACCAAACTGAAATAATTTACTGAGTTACCATCAATCTTGTATAACCTCAGGCTAGAATTAGCCGAGCGCAACTTAAGGATCAATGGCCTGACTGTGACTCGGAGCTGGATTACCGAACAAGGATTTACCGGATGTTGATGACCCACCTCGCCGCGTCCCGATATCGTTACTACCGTTGGCTGCTGGCCGGAGCGGTGGGCGCGGCTATTCTGTTGGTATCGCTGTATACCCGTTACTATCAAGAGGTCAAAAGCATCGAGTTGAGCCAACACACGTTGGCCACCCGCACCGTCGGCAAACTCAACCAGTTGCTGACGCCGGCGCAGCTGCAGGCGGAACGCAGCATGGACATGCTGAACCAGCCCTGCGAGAACGTGTCATCTACCCTGCGCTTTCGCGCCGCGCAAAATCAGGCGCTGCGCGCCATGTTGCTGGTGAAGAACGGCATTATTTATTGCTCCAGCCTATTTGGCGCCCGTCATTATCAGCTGGCCGCGGTGATGCCTACTTTCGTCAACAGCGACGCCAGGCTGGCGCTGCGCCCCTCGCTGGCGGTGAGCAAAGGTCTGCCTACGCTGGTGCTGTGGACGCCATCGCCCCGCGATAAAACCAGCGGCGTGCTGCACGTATTCAATATCGAACTGCTGTCCAACTTTTTACTCGAGCCGCAGGAGCCTTACGTTCAGCGCGTGGTGCTGAACGTGGCCGACAGCAGCCTGGAATACGGCCGCCGCGAAATCCTGAGCCGCGATACCCTGACCAACGATCTGCGCTACACCGCCGGCTCCGCGCTGTATCCGTTCTCGATTTCGCTGTTCGGCCCGCAGATCGGCATGCTGGCGCTTTCCGCACTGCCGCGCCATATTCCGCTGGCGCTGCTGATCAGCCTGTTGGCGGCCTATGTGGTCTATCTGCTCACCGCCAACCGCATGAGCCTGTCTTATCACATCGGCCATGCCATCACCCATCGCGAGTTCCGTGTCTACTGCCAGCCGATCATCCACAGCGATACCGGGCGCTGCGCCGGCGTTGAGATGCTGCTGCGTTGGAAAAAGAAACGGCAAGGGTGGATCTCGCCCGACGTGTTTATTCCGCTGGCCGAGCAGCATGAGCTGATCATTCCGCTCACCCGCTACCTGATGAGCACCGTGACGGAAAATCTGCAGCTGTTCCCGCCCCGGCCGTCGTTCTACATCAGCATCAACGTCGCCGCCGAGCATTTTAAAACGCTCAATATCATCGACGATATTCGCCAGATTTGGCTGCCGGCGCACCCGATGCCCTCGCTGATGCTGGAGCTGACCGAACGCACCGCGCTGTCGGCAATTCAGTATGACCAGATCCGCACGCTGAAAGACATGGGGATCATGCTGGCCATCGACGATTTCGGCACCGGTCACAGCTCGCTGAGCTACCTGAAGAACCTCAGCCCGGACGTCTTGAAGATCGATCGCGGGTTTACCGCCGCCATCGGCACCGACGCGGTCAACGCCACGGTGACCGACACCATCATTACGCTGGCGCAGCGCCTGAAGCTGAAACTGGTGGCAGAGGGGGTGGAAACGGAGGAACAGGCCGACTATCTGCGCTCACGCGAGGTCAATGCCCTGCAGGGATATTATTTCGCCAAGCCGATGCCGATCCACGTTTTCCCGCTGTGGTTGCAACAGTACGAATCGCGCGTCAGAAAAGCGGAAGAGGATCCGCCGGAGGCCTGAGCCCCCGGCGTGAGGGTTACGCGTGCGCCGTCTCGTCCAGGACGACGCGGGTAACGCGCACCAGTTCGATACGGTATTCGGACACCTCAACGATATCGAACCGCAGGTGGTTGAGCTC
The DNA here is from genome assembly GCF_030954545.1 of Serratia sp. MF1(2023). Taxonomy (NCBI): domain Bacteria; kingdom Pseudomonadati; phylum Pseudomonadota; class Gammaproteobacteria; order Enterobacterales; family Yersiniaceae; genus Serratia; species Serratia sp. MF1(2023). The sequence continues at coordinate 107,593 of NZ_JAVHUX010000018.1, forward strand.
AATGCTATCTCCCGCTACCGGCATCTGCCCGTAGTGGGCCAACAACAGCCCCGCCAGGGTGGCGTAGTCGGCAGTGGGGCTGACCAGGTCATCGCAGGCCAGCGCCTGTTCCAGCGAGTGCAGATCGGTTCCGCCCTTCACCAGCCAGCCGTCGCCTTCCGCCACGATGTCCGGCGTTTCGTCCTCGTCCGGGAATTCACCGGCAATCGCTTCCAGCACGTCCAGCGGCGTCACCAGCCCCTGCACCACGCCGAACTCATTGGTGACCACCACCAGACGCCCTTTGGCGCGGCGCAGCACCGCCAGCAGCTTGATGACGTCCATGGTTTCCGGCACCACGATCGGCGGCGTGCGGGCGGCGAACTCGGCGATATCTTCCCCTTGCTCCAGCGCTACCAGCAGATCCTTGGCGCGTACCACGCCGACGATCTCATCCACCGAATCGCGGCACACCGGGAACAGGCTGTGCGGCGTATCCAGCAGCTGTGCGCGCACCTCCTCGCGGGAGCGCTCGCAGTCGACCCAGGAAATGTCGGTGCGCGGCGTCATCACGCTGCGCAATGAACGCGAGGCCAGCGTCAACACGCCGCTAATCATATAGCGCTCTTCCGCCGCAAAGGTTTCATCCCGCGGCAAGGCGACCGCATCGTCCGTCTGCTGCGCACGCTGCTGCCCCATCAGGCGCATGATCGCTTCCGCGGTGCGCTCGCGCATCGGGCGACGCGCTTGATGCTTGATAAAGTTGCGGCGCGCGATCTGGTTGAACAATTCAATCAGAATCGAGAAGCCGATTGCGGCGTACAGGTAGCCTTTAGGAATGTGCAAACCGAAGCCTTCGGCGATCAGGCTCAGGCCGATCATCAACAGGAAGCTCAGGCACAGCACCACGATGGTCGGGTGCGCGTTGACGAAGTTGGTCAACGGCTTCGACGCCAACAGCATCACCGCCATCGCGATCACCACCGCCGCCATCATCACCGGCAGATCGTTCACCATGCCCACGGCGGTAATCACCGCATCGAGCGAAAATACCGCGTCGAGGATCACGATTTGCACCACCACCGCCCAGAACTTGGCGTAACCGCGGTTAGCGCCGTCTTGATGCGTCTGCCCTTCCAGCCGTTCATGCAGCTCCATGGTGGCCTTGAACAGCAGGAATACCCCGCCGAACAGCAGGATCAAATCGCGGCCGGAGAAGCTGAAATCGCCGACGCTGAACAGCGGCGTGGTCAGGGTTACCATCCAGGAGATCACCGACAGCAGGCCCAAACGCATCAGCAATGCCAGCGACAGGCCGATGATGCGCGCCTTATCGCGCTGCTTCGGCGGCAGCTTGTCGGCCAAAATGGCGATGAACACCAGGTTGTCGATGCCCAGCACGATTTCCAGCACCACCAGCGTCAGCAACCCCGCCCAAATAGAGGGGTCCATTAAAAATTCCATATCAGACTCCAGAGAAAAGTGGGAATGAGCGCACGCCGCTCAGACGTGACGATGCCGCCGCTGCATGGGTGCAGTCGACAATAGCAAGGTGACGGGATGGGATTGCCGGGAGATGGCCGAAGGGCCGAACAGCATATGCAACGCCAGCGGGTGGCGGGTGAAACCTGGAAAAACAGTAACTTCGGTGACAGTCCATAGGGAGGGCTGAGGCCCTTCACTCCTTAGTAATGAAAGAAGGAATTACTGTATCAGGATTTTTCTGGGGGACAAAGCGGCTTTTTCAACGGCGGTTTAGGATGACGCCCCCGTCATGTCATCTGCGACAGCTAAGATTTCTCCGAGCATTCAATAGCGGAGCAGCGTCACAAAAAATATTTTTTCACTCACTAAAATAAATGTCGCGTTCGTGAAGTATTGCGCACAGGCATTTGAAACTGCGTGAGAAATGTTAGGCGTGCGTTTCTTTTTTTCTACCATAATGTATCTGAACCGCGGAAGTGACTGCCAAGATGGCGCGGAGAAACGACACAAACCGCGCCTGGAGTTCAACGAGGAGGTAGCGAGTGGCAATAGCTATTATCATCGGCACACACGGGGCTGCAGCGGAACAACTGCTGAAAACGGCGGAGATGCTATTGGGCGAGCAGGACAACGTCGCCTTTATAGACTTCGTTCCCGGTGAGAATGCCGAGACGTTAATCGTCAAGTACAACGAGAAAATCAGTGGGTTGGATACCAGCGGCGGTGTGCTGTTCCTGGTGGATACCTGGGGCGGCAGCCCGTTCAACGCCGCCAGCCGCATTGCGGTCGACAAGGAAAACTATGAGGTCGTCACCGGGGTCAACATTCCGATGCTGGTGGAAACCTTCATGGCGCGGGACGACAACCCCGCCTTCGATGAACTGGTAGCGCTGGCGTTGGAAACCGGCCGCGAAGGCGTGAAAGCGCTGAAAAAACCGCAGGAAGAACCCGTAAAACCCGCAGCACCCGTCGCCAAAGCCGCTGCCCCTCAGGCGCCGCTGGGGCCGAATGACCACATGAAAATCGGCCTGGCGCGCATCGATGACCGCTTGATTCACGGCCAGGTCGCTACCCGCTGGACCAAAGAGACCAACGTCAGCCGCATTATCGTCGTCAGCGATGAAGTCGCCGCCGACCATGTGCGCAAAACCCTGCTGACCCAGGTCGCCCCGCCGGGCGTCACCGCCCACGTGGTGGACGTGGCGAAGGCCATCCGCGTCTGGAACAACCCGAAATACGCCAACGACCGCGTGATGCTGTTGTTTACCAACCCGACCGACGTCTTGCGTCTGGTGGAGGGCGGCGTGGATATTCAATCCGTCAATATCGGCGGCATGGCGTTCCGTCAGGGGAAAACCCAGGTGAACAACGCCGTTTCCGTCGATGAAAAAGATATCGAAGCGTTTAAGAAACTGAACGATCGCGGTATCGAGCTGGAGGTGCGTAAGGTCTCGTCCGACAGCCGGCTAAAAATGATGGACCTGATTAACAAACTCAATTAGTGGCGCCAGCCGCTGATTATTTTACTCAGAGCTTTTTTGGTCATAGGAGAAGTGCAATGGAGATCACCACTCTTCAGATTGTGCTGATATTTATCGTTGCCTGTATCGCCGGGATGGGTTCCGTCCTCGACGAGTTTCAGTTCCACCGTCCGCTGGTCGCCTGTACCCTGATCGGCTTCATTCTCGGCGATATGAAAACCGGCATCATTATCGGCGGTACGCTGGAAATGATCGCCCTGGGCTGGATGAACATCGGCGCGGCGGTCGCGCCGGATGCCGCCCTGGCGTCCATCATCTCGACCATTCTGGTCATCGCCGGCGGGCAAAGCGTCGGCGCCGGTATCGCCCTGGCCATTCCGCTGGCGGCGGCCGGCCAGGTGTTGACCATCATCGTGCGCACCCTCACCGTGGCCTTCCAGCACGCGGCGGACAGCGCGGCGGAGCGCGGCAGCCTGCGGGCCATCACCTGGATCCACATCGGCGCCCTGCTGCTGCAGGCGATGCGTATCGCCATCCCGGCGGTCATCGTCGCCATCTCGGTCGGCACCGCCGGGGTACACGCCCTGCTCAACTCGATCCCGGAAGTGGTCACCAGCGGCCTGAACATCGCCGGCGGCATGATCGTGGTGGTCGGTTACGCGATGGTGATTAACATGATGCGCGCCGGCTACCTGATGCCGTTCTTCTACCTGGGTTTCGTGACCGCCGCCTTCACCAACTTCAACCTGGTGGCGCTCGGCGTCATCGGCGTGGTGATGGCCGTGCTGTATATCCAGCTCAGCCCGAAATACAACAAGTCTCAGGTTGTCCAGGCCGGCCCGGCTAACGCGAACGATCTCGATAACGAACTCGACTAGGAATAGGTGAGAGAAATGGTTGATACAACTGCTCAAAAGAAACTCACGCCGGCCGATATTCGCGGCGTATTCCTGCGCTCGAACCTGTTCCAGGGTTCGTGGAACTTCGAACGCATGCAGGCGCTGGGTTTTTGCTTCTCGATGGTACCGGTGATCCGTCGCCTGTATCCGGAAAACAATGACGATCGCAAACAGGCGATCAAGCGCCACCTCGAGTTCTTCAACACCCACCCTTACGTGGCGGCGCCGGTGCTCGGCGTAACCATGGCGATGGAAGAGCAACGCGCGAACGGCGCGCCGATCGACGACGGCGCGATCAACGGCATCAAGGTCGGCCTGATGGGGCCGTTGGCCGGCGTCGGTGACCCGATTTTCTGGGGCACCGTGCGGCCGGTATTCGCCGCGCTCGGCGCCGGCATCGCCATGAGCGGCAGCCTGCTCGGGCCAATCCTGTTCTTCGTGCTGTTCAACCTGGTGCGGCTGCTGACCCGCTACTACGGCGTGGCCTACGGTTACCGTAAAGGGGTGGATATCGTCAACGACATGGGCGGCGGCTTCTTGCAGAAACTGACGGAAGGGGCGTCCATTCTCGGCCTGTTTGTCATGGGGGCGCTGGTCAACAAGTGGACGCACGTGAATATCCCGCTGGTGGTGTCCAAGATCACCGACCAGACCGGGCATACCAACGTGACCACGGTGCAGACCATCCTCGACCAACTGATGCCGGGCCTGGTGCCGTTGCTGCTGACCTTCGCCTGTATGTGGCTGCTGCGCAAGAAAGTCAACGCGCTGTGGATCATCATCGGCTTCTTCGTCATCGGTATCTTTGGCTATTGGATTGGCCTGCTGGGCCTGTAATCGTTCGAAACGGCCGGGGGGCAACCCCCGGCTTTTTTATGTGTGGAGCAAGAGATGTCACTGACCGACGCCGTACTGATGCTGTTTATCACCCTGCTGTTGCTGTACTCGCTGTATGACGAATTCGGCATGGATCTGCTGAAAGGCAAAACGCGCCTCAAGGTGCTGCTCAAACGCCGCCACCGCCTCGACAGCCTGATTTTCGTTGGCCTGATCGCCATTCTGATTTACCGCAATGTCACCGACAATGGTGCGGTATTAACCACCTACCTGCTTATTTCCTTGGCGCTGCTCGCTATCTATGTTTCTTATATTCGCGCTCCAAAGATGGTGTTTAAAGCGCAGGGTTTTTTCTTCGCCAATGTGTTTGTTGAATATAACCGCATTAAAGCCATGAATTTATCGGAGGACGGTATTCTGGCCATCGACCTGGAACAGCGCCGGCTGTTGGTTCAGGTGACACACCTGGACGACCTGGAGAAAATTTATCAATTTTTCGTTGATAATCAATAGATAAATAAATAACCGCTTTGTTACCGCTCAAACCTTGCGCGGCCTGTGGGTAATTAATGGGCTGCGTCACTTTCACTCTGACTATTATTTCCGCAACATTGTTACCCACGTCTACATTATATTCCCACATGAAATTAGATTAATGAAAACGAGTCTCAATTAAGCGCGAACATCACGCCAGAATAAAGTTGTCGGTGGCGGAAATAATATGGTATGGTTGCGCCGTCATTGGGGAGTAGCCGGTTTCTGGAGAATAAAACGCCAGAAACGCCCGTATCAACATACTCGTTTCGCCGTATGAAACGTGGTGCGGGCAGCCAGGTAAGGTTGGCGAGACCATAGACACGTAACTCCGTCGTTTGGTTGGGGGTGGGTTACGTGTATATGGAGCCACCCGGCCGAGGCTATTTCACATGAACCTTTCAGCAACACTCATTCTCGCTTTCGGCATGTCCATGGATGCTTTCGCCGCTTCGATCGGCAAAGGCGCCAGCCTGCATCAACCCCGTTTCCGCGAAGCGATCCGCACCGGCCTGATCTTCGGCGTGGTCGAAGCGATCACCCCGCTCATCGGTTGGGCCATCGGCCTGTTCGCCAGCCAATACATCATGGAATGGGACCACTGGGTCGCCTTCTCGCTGCTGTTCATTCTCGGCATGCGCATGATTGTCGAAGGGGTGCGCAACAAACCCGATGAAGAAGAGAAGGTCAAACGCCACGGCTTCTGGATCTTGGTGGCTACCGCTATCGCCACCAGCCTCGACGCCATGGCTATCGGCGTCGGCCTGGCCTTCCTGCAGGTCAATATCGTGCACACCGCCATGGCCATCGGTTGCGCCACCATGATCATGGCGACGCTGGGCATGATGATCGGCCGCTTTATCGGCCCGCTGCTGGGCAAACGCGCCGAGATCCTCGGCGGCGTGGTGCTGATCGGTATCGGCGTCAACATTCTGCTGGAGCATCTTGGCTACCTGGCCTGAGGCGCTCGCGCTACAAAAAAACCTGCCGCGGCAGGTTTTTTTGTTTCTGGGCTCACTGCGCCTGTTAAGCACGGCGCCGGTACAACGCCAGCACGAAATCCGTTTCGCACTCAAACTCGCCGCCGTGCGCCAGCCGCTGCTGCACCTCCGGCGTAGCGCGCCAGGCGAACGGTGTCATCTGCAGCAGGTTGGCGGCCTGTGCGCCCGGCAGGGCCATCGTATAGGCCAGCGCCTCTTTACGCTCGCACTCGAAACCGTCGAACTGTTCGTCCTGCTCGGCATGCAGCTGCACCTGCTGGTAGACCTGCTCTTTCAGCTGGTACAGATGACGCGGGCCCGGCGAAACCGTCACCACCACGCCGCCCGGCTTCACCACTCGCGCCAGCTCCGCCGCCTTGCAGGGCGCATAGATGCGCAACACCGCATCCAGCGCCCCGTCGGCGAACGGCAGGCGATGGCTGGAGGCGACGCAGAACGAGACCGCGGGATAACGCTTGGCAGCGTAGCGGATCGCCACCTTGGCGACGTCCAGCCCATAGACCGCCATATTGCGCGCCTGCGCCAGCCGTGCGGCCACGGCGGCGGTGTAATACCCTTCCCCACAGCCTATATCCAATAACGCGCCTGCATCGGCCGCCAGCGCCAAATCCAGCCACTCTGCCACCTGCTGTTGCAGCGGCTGATAAAAACCGCCGTCGAGAAACGCGCGCCGCGCCTGCATCATTTCCGCGCTGTCTCCCGGCTGCTTCGATCGCTTGTGCTGTACCGGCAGCAGATTGACGTAGCCTTCTTTGGCTTGATCGAACTGATGATTGCCGTCGCAACGCCAGCGTTGCGATGAGAAATGCAGCGGTTGATGACACAGAGGGCATTGATAAGACATGAATGGGCTTCCAGAAAGACAGGGCGCGGCCAGTCTAAAGAAGGCGTCGGCTCGATGCAAGGCGCATCCCCGCTCGCTTTCGCCGCCAACAACGCCTGGTCAAGCGGGGAAAAAGCTGGCTACACTGTGAGTCTGTTTTCTCACGCAGGTGAAAATAACTTATGAGCGATCGTTCCGCGCTGCTCGATGCGGTGCCCCACATTCAGCACGGCTTCGGCAGCAAACTCGCGCTGCTGCCGGGGCATCTGCTGCCCTACAGCGCCACGCTGCCGGAAAAGAAGCAGGTGCACGGCACCCGTATCGTCGAGGTGCTGCAACCGGCGCAGGTGTGCGGTGAAGCCGACGGCTTCTACACCCGCCAGCCCGGCATTCTGCTCGGCGTGCTGACGGCGGACTGTCTGCCGGTGCTGTTCAGCCGCCGCGACGGCGGCGCCATCGCCGCGGTTCATGCCGGCTGGCGCGGGTTGCTGGACGGCATTCTGGAACAGATGGCAGCGCGCATTCGCCAGGACGGCGACACCGCCGACTGGGTGGTCTCTATCGGCCCCGCCGCCGGCGCGTGCTGCTACGAAGTCGACGAAGCGCTGGTGGAGAATTTTAAACAGCGCCTGCCGCTGCCCGCCACGCTGATCAGCCCGCATTACCGGCATCTGGATCTGGCTGCGATTGCCGAACACAAGCTGGCGGCGCTGGGCTTCGCCGCCGTTGACCGCGCCGGCAGTTGCACCATCTGCACGCCCGACGTCGACCCGCAGCGGCCGCAGCGCTTCAAGTACACCAGCTATCGCCGCAACAGCCACCGGCGCGCGCAGGATCCGACGCATCCGGGGATCAAAGGCCGCAACCAGTATGCCGGCATCATCATCGCCGCCGGATGACGGAAACGAAAAAGCCCGCGCGGAGGCGGGCTTTTTGTACAGCTGACGCTGATTAGATAGCAGTAACGTTTACTGCAGATGGGCCTTTCTGGCCATCTTGGATTTCGAACTCAACGTTCTGGCCTTCAGCCAGGGTTTTGAAGCCGTTACCCTGGATTGCAGAGAAGTGTACGAACACGTCTTTGCTGCCGTCAGCCGGGGTGATGAAACCGAAACCTTTAGACTCGTTGAACCACTTAACTTGACCTTTGATCTTTGCCATCTTGAGTATTTCCTTTGGATTGTTTAAACCGCCCGTGGGCGTTACATAGACAAACTAGAGTCGTTACTGCTTGAGGCACTAAGATAAGGATCGGCAGAGAAGCGGTATTCAACGCTAACGTCTTTACTCAGAACTTCTTTACTGAAAATGCCACACATATACAGAACTGTACCTCGTTTTACCCAGATGCGTTATCACATACTCTGTATGCGATGGCAAGCCATTTTTAATCACTGAACGACATGTCGCACATATTTGAAACGGTCGAGCGCCGCATTTGCTTAAATAGCCCAAAAGATGTTGAAGCATCGGCTATTTTCTGCTTGCCAAAATCACTGCGCCAGACCCCGCATTCTGATAGCGTTTTAACAAAACTTTCATCGTTTTGACGCCTCTCCTTCTCGGCACTTTCGCTTTTTTGCCGCTTATAGCGTTAAAAAATTTGAATCTTTATGGAATGTCATATGCAACATTTGAATATCGATGAACGGGGGCCAATTTATTCAATGCTGCTCCGACCCTTTAGCGCCGGAAAGCGCAGTCATCGTCGGTTTTCAACCCTGCCGCCACAGGGTGAGAACCCCATCGCGTCGGAAGGCGCAAGTGAAGCGGGTACCGCGGGCAACGGTTGCATAAGCATGCAACCTCCAGACGCCTCTCCCGCTGGCCGGTTGTTTCATCCTAAATAATCCGAAAGCCACGAGTCTGAATAACCGGAATAATCTTATGAATAGCGAAAGTGTGGCATGGAATTAAATCTTGAAGATCGGGTGGTTATTTGAATCACCACCCGTGCTTATCGATTCTGCTAATTACCGCCACGCTTTCAAACCGTTGATCTTATTCTTTCCCCGGTACCGCAGGGCGAAGAGAGAACGCTTGCTGCGAGTCCTGCAACGCGATGCGCTCGCCAATCTTCAACGGGTGGAATTGATGCTGATCCAGCCCCGCCTCGCTCAGCGCCAGGTTCAACTGCTGCGGCGGCTCGTCGAGCGATTCATCCGCCAATTCGAATACCCCCCAATGGATGGGAATGGCGCGCGGCTGATTCAGCTCGCGATATAGCGCCACCGACTGCTGCGGATCCATATGCTGCTCCTGCATGAACCAGCGCGGCGCATAGGCGCCAATCGGCAGCGCCGCCACGTCGAACGGCCCCAGCCGTTGACCGATCTCCGCCAGCCGTTCCGAATAGCCGCTGTCGCCGGAAAAATAAAACCGCAGCGCCGGATGGTGGATCACCCAGCCGCACCACAACGAGCGATTGCGATCCCACAGCGTGCGCATGCTCCAGTGCCGCGCCGGCGTGGCGTAGACCGTCAGTTCGCCCAGCGACAGGCTCTGCCACCAGTCCAGTTCATGCACCTTCAGCCGATAGCGGCGAAACCAGCGCTTCAATCCGAGCGGCACGATAAACTCGGCCTGTGGAAAGCGCCGCGCCAGCTGCCGCACCGTGCGCCTGTCGAGATGATCATAATGATTATGGGAGATCAGCACCGCATCCACCGCCGGCAGTTGCCCCACCGTCAGCGGCGTCGGCGTTCTGCGCTTCGGGCCGTAGAAGCTCAGCGGCGATGCGCGTTCGGACAACACCGGGTCGATCAGGATATAGCGCCCGCCCAGCCGCAGCAGCATTGACGCATGCCCAAGCCACCAGATGCTGTCATCGCCGCCGCTGAGATCGGCGGGTTGCCACCAACGCTCGGTAAATTGCGCGTAGCCCTGCTGCGGCGGCCTGGGCAGCCCCTGCCGCTTGCGTTCATCCTGCCAACGCTGCAGGTCGCCCTCCTGGCGCTGCGAGGGTTCCGGGTTGCGAAATCCCTCCGGCGTGTGATGCGCCTTGGCCGCGTCGTAATAACGGTTGACTCTCTTCATCCTGCCTTTTCTCCCGACCTCTGCGCCCTGCACGGGCATGACTTTCAGTGTAACAAACCCGATGAAGCTCGCACTTTGTCAGCCGTGCGCTGCATCTCGGGACCTTTTGCCGTATGCTGTTGTCTCACTCCGGTGAGACAGCCAGGGCCGCCAAGAGCCCGTTAAGACTCTCTTAAGATCTTTGTGATTGACTTGTAGGGCATACAGAAAAGGAGAAGTTATGAGTCGTTCTACATCCCGCAAATCAGGCATCGGCCTGGGGCGCCGTATTCGCAGCGCGCTGCTGGCGCAGAAGCAATACTGGAAAATGTATTTCGCCATGAAGCTGCGCCGTCTGCGCGTACCTGCCCCGCTGGTGGTGCTGGGCGGTTCGCTGCTCGGATTCTTCATGCTGACCCTGCTGATGCTCAGCGTGGTCGCCATCGACGTGATCAGCACCCTGCTGCTGCTGTGTCGGAAACTGCTGGGGCGGGGGCATAGTGAGGGGCGCGCCTTTATGCCGCGCGGCTAACGAGAAAAGAAGCGGAGGCGCGCAATACGCCTCCGCAGCATACCGATTAACGCTTGGCGCCTTTACGGCGCGTCAGCATAAACCCGCACCACAGCACCGCAATCCACACCGGCATCAGCAACACCGAAATGCGGATCCCTTCGCTGAAATACATAATCACCAGAATCAGGCTGAGGAACGCCAGGCACAGGTAGTTGCCGAACGGGTACCACAGCGCCTTAAAGCTGGGAATGACGCCCTGGCGGTTCTTGGCGGCGCGGAATTTCAGGTGCGCCAGGCAGATCATCACCCAGTTGATCACCAACGTTGAAACCACCAGCGCCATCAGCAGCTCAAACGCCTTGCCGGGCATCAGGTAGTTAATCAGCACGCCGATCGAGGTAATCAACGCCGATAGCGCAATGGACAGCACCGGCACGCCGCGCTTGTTAACCCGCGTCAGCGCCTGCGGCGCATTGCCCTGGCTGGCCAGCCCGAACAACATGCGGCTGTTGGCATAAACGCCGCTGTTGTAGACCGACAGCGCGGCGGTCAGCACCACCACGTTGAGCACGGTCGCCACCAGATTGCTGTTCAGCGCATGGAAAATCAGCACGAACGGGCTGCCCCCCTCCACCACTTGCCCCCACGGATAGAGCGACAGCAGCACGGTCAGCGAGCCGATATAGAAGATCAGAATGCGGTACACCACCTGATTGGTGGCTTTGGGAATGCTGCGGCGCGGATCGGCGGCTTCCGCCGCGGTGATGCCGACCATTTCCAGGCCGCCGAACGAGAACATGATCACCGCCATCGCCATCACCAGCCCAGAGAAGCCGTGCGGCATAAAGCCGCCCTGCTGCCACAGGTTGGTGATGCTGGCCTGCGGGCCGCCGTTGCCGCTGACCAACAGCCAGGCGCCGAACACGATCATGCCGACAATCGCCACCACTTTGATGATGGCGAACCAGAATTCGGTTTCGCCGTACAGGCGCACGTTCACCAGGTTAATCAGGTTGATCAGCACGAAAAACAGCGCGGCGGAGGCCCAGGTGGGGATCTCCGGCCACCAGTACTGAATGTAGATGCCGACAGCGGTCAGTTCCGCCATGCCGACCAGAATGAACATCGCCCAATAGTTCCAGCCGGAAAGAAAGCCGGCGAAGTCGCCCCAATATTTATAGGCAAAGTGGCTGAACGATCCGGCGACCGGCTCCTCCACCACCATTTCGCCCAGCTGGCGCATGATTAAAAACGCGATAAAACCACCGATGGCGTAACCCAACAGCACGGCGGGGCCGGCCATTTTAATGGTTTGCGCAATGCCGAGAAATAAACCGGTACCGATGGCGCCCCCGAGGGCAATAAGCTGTATATGTCTGTTTTTTAAGCCGCGTTTTAGCGGAGTATCCTGATGCTGACCGCCCATCTTATCCTCATATGGCGTACACCCTTGCCGCTATCGGCCAAGATTTCACCAATCAATAAATGTATCTGCGGGCGGCTTTTTAACACTTAACCCCGTGAGCATCAAGGAGAAGCGCCCCGAGACGGCAGGCCGGAGCGCGATTTTTTAACCGTGAGAAAGCATGCAACGGTGGCGTTCAGCCAGGCATACCGCACAGTTTGGTCAGGTTGCGCGCGCCGATCATCAGCGTGGCGACATAGGATTGGCGACGCGTGACCACTTCCACCGCCACGCGATCGTTTTGATATTTTATCAGGTAGGTCGAGGGCCAGCCCTGACGGCGCTGGCCGAAGCTTTCGGCATGACGATCGATCGCCGCATGGGCAATCACCAGATGAGACAAGTTTTTATCACCTTTGATAATGCGCTTCATAAACAGCCTCCGCCAACGACAGCTCTGTTATTAGAAAAAGGAGAAACTCTTACCAATCACCGGTATTGTTCGACTCAGTTAGCCTGTCGGCTCATCAGGAAGCAGATCATCGCCGCGCGCAGCGGGCTGGCGCTGTCCGCCTGCCATTCACCGCCCTGGGTGCTCATGCGCGCCTGCCATTGCGGGCTGTCGCTTTGGTTATCGGGGTTCAGACTGATTTTGTTGGCGCAAATGATCGGCCAGGCATCGGAGGGATTCTTGCAGTAATCTTTACCTTTCACACCACCGTAGGGATACCACTTGTCCGGGTTCTCTCCGGTCAGCAGCGCGATGCTGCGGTTCACTTCGGCATCGCTTTCTTCGTACCATTTAATCATCGGCTTCATCCATCTTTCGTAAGGTTCGCGCTACATTACGATGTCTGTACGACAGTTTTATGACAGCGCCGCCGGTTTTCACATTATCTCTACTAATGCTTTGCCCCCTTTATCTTTCCTGAGCGCCTGCGTACACTTTTCTCTCTGTTCTGCGCCCAGGAAACGCATGCATGTTGACCGGCCTCAACCATCTGACGCTTGCCGTCAGCGATCTCGATCGCAGCTTCGATTTTTATCGTCATCTGTTGGGTTTTACCCCGCACGCCCGCTGGCAAGGCGGCGCCTATCTTTCATTGGGGTCATTGTGGCTATGCCTGTCGCTGGATGAAAGGCGCACGCAACAACACGAGCGCGATTACACCCATTACGCCTTCAGCGTAGCGCCGGAACATATTGAACAGGCCAGCCAGCGGTTGCGCCAGGCCGGCGTCGAAGAGTGGAAAAGCAATCGCAGCGAAGGCGAATCGCTTTATTTTCTCGATCCTGATGGGCATCAATTGGAGATCCATGCCAGCGATTTGGCCAGCCGCCTGGCGGCATGCCGGGAAAAACCTTATCAGGGCATGGTGTTTTACTGAGGCGCCCCGGCGGCAGCGCCAGCCGGAGCATCATGCTCAACGTTCGGGGATAAAACCTTTGAAATCCAGCGCGGGGCTGAGATCGTCGTCATCTGCAGCAGCGCCGTCAGTGCCAGCGCGGTGCGCCATACGCTTCAACAGCGCCGTTTGCTGACGCTGTTGCTCGGCAATCTCTTGCAGCAGGCGAATCTGCTCGTTGGCGCGCACGCTGGCGCGGTTCACCAGGAACCAAACCCACAGCCCGGCCAGCAACGCCACGGCGGCGAGGGCCAGCGACAACAGGCCGTTCTGGCCAAAACCTAAATCGTACATGAAAAACCCTATCTACTGCGACATTCAGGCCGCCATCTTAACACTCGCGGCGGCCGTGCGAACATCCCTGCCGAAAATTGCTTACCAGGGCACGAAGCGGGTCACCGAACAGATGCCCAACGCAAAATTTCCACCATCGTCGCAATAGCTGTCCAGCGCCAGCAGGTAGAAAAACAGGCAGGCAGCGACGGCCGTCATTATCACGAGGATTTTTTTTCGCAACAAATTTAGCAGCCTCATTGTTATCTGGGTAATCTATCGTGCATGTTATCACAGAGAAGTTAAACGAAGTTTAACTTTTCGTTTAGATTTCTGGCTATCGCCCGGTTTTCAGACTGTTACCCTTGCCCTCGCATGCGCGCCGTGGCTAGATGCTCCCTCAGGGACAACGAGGAAATGCGATGAGTAAATTGATTAAGTGGGTACTGGTGTTGGCGGTCATTTACGGCGGCTTTTTGATCTCGGGTTACGGCGTGCTGATCGGCAGCAACAAAAACGTTGGCGGGTTGGGATTGCAGTGCAAATACCTGACGGCGCGTAACGTGGCGATCGCCCAGTACGTGAATGGCGACAACGGTTTCATCGGCGTAGCCGACTGCCCGCTGTTCAAGAAAATCGAAACGGTGGTGGATTAACCGCCACCGCCCGACGCCGCCGCTCTGCGGCGGCCCCGCCTCAGTTGCGGGTAAACTTCATCTCGATCAGCGCAATCGCCTTGTCAATCGCTCGGCGGGTCACCGGATCGGCGCCAGCAGGGTGCGTGGAGAAATCGATGCTTTTGAGCTGACCCGCCATCTTGTCGCGCACTTCGGTCGGCGCAATCACGTCGATAACGTCCAGAATCTGTTTGATGACCAGTTGGCAAGCGACCAGATCGGAAGCCAATTCCTGCTCGTTGCTCAGCATGTCAGACATAATAACTTTCCTTCTTGATTCAAACGCCGCACAGAATAGCATGACGTCCGCGCCATTGCCCGCTCTCCCCGTCTTTTTCCCCCTTCTGCGCACCGCCGGGCAAAAGCCCGCGGCGGATTAGCCTATACTTGCAGCATGACGGTGGCAAAAACCACCCCCAAGCCACAACCAACAGGAGAAAGTTATGGCGAATCACAATGTGAAATCCTGGGCGACAGTGCGTGAAACTTCGGTGGAGATCGCCGAAGCCATTTTTGAACTGGCAGGGAACGACGAAGTGTTGGCGCAGAAAATCTGGGAAGAAGGCAGCGACGAAGCGCTGGAGAAAGCCTTTGCCAAAACCACCGCCGACCAGCTTTATTGGGGAGAGGAAACCGTCGAGCGGAAAAACGTTTGAGCGCCTGCGCAACAAAAAGCCCGGGTTTCTGACCCAGGCTTTCCCGATTGGCGTTCGCCCCGCTCAGCGGCGTGCAATATCTCTTGCTCTCACGGTTCTTCACCTCCCACACCTTCCGCGTTTTTCATGCTCATCACCGGCATCGCCATAAAAGCGCCGACGCCCACGATTACAACCAGAGTAATAATCACTGTCATTAACATGCGATCACCCCATCAACGTTGAGTTGTTACGGCTGACTCTGTTTTGGCGGTTACTTGCTGCGGCCTTCTTTGCGTCCCCCACCGAGGCGGTGACCGTCTCAGATTAGCCGTTTTTCCTTTCGGCTGACAAGCGGCGGTTACGCGGTTTTTCCGAATAATTGCCGCCCGACACCGGCGGCGTTTTTGTCCACGGCGGCAAGTTGTGTATACTTCACCGCTATGTAGGTCTCACACTGACGCACTGATGATACAAGAACACCACCTCTCATTGGTCTGCGCCCTCAGCAAATGGGTCGAAACTCACCTCGGACGAGTGATCCATCTCGAAGAGCTGGCCGAGTACTCCGGCTACTCGCTGTGGCACATGCAGAAGCTGTTCAAAGAAGCGACGGGAATTTCGCTCGGCAAATACATTCGCGAACGCCGTCTGGCCGGCGCGGTCTACCAACTGCGCAGCAGTGAAGCGTCGATCTTCGATATTGCCCTGGACTTTGGCTTCGGTTCACAGTCTCACTTCACGTACATGTTCAGAAAGCGTTTTAATATCACGCCCTATGATTTCCGCCAGGATTTGAGCGTCGATCTACATATCGATCCGCCGCTGCACGTCATTCATCAAAAATCCGCCTGAAGCCCGCCGCAAACCGGCGGGTTAACGCGCCGCCCATGCAGCCAGTATCGCGATCGCGGCCGGCAGCGCCTGCACCCACAGAATTTTGCGGCTGGCGGTCAGCCCGCCGAACACGCCGGCCGCCAACACGCACCCGAGAAAGAACAGCTGCAGCGCCATATCCCCACGCCAGTAGCTCCATGCCAACCCCACCGCCAGAAAGCCGTTGTACAACCCCTGATTGGCGGCCAGCACCTGGGTGGCGGCGGCGAACTCCGCCGTCGTGCCGAATGCGCGCCTGCCGAGTGGCGTACGCCACAGGAACATTTCCAGCACCAGGATATAAAGATGGAGCGCTGCGATGAGCAGCAGCAAAATATCGGCAAAGAGCTTCATGGGGATCCCGGTCGTTTATTGAAGATGTCATCAATTATAAACTCCGCCTCTCATCTTCCCACCGGCGGAGATAAAAAAACCCGCCGAGGCGGGTTTATGCAGGAGTCATTTTTTGAGGTTAGTTTAATACGGCGACCAACAATGCCGCGACAGAGGCCCAAAACAGCGCCGTGGCAACCACGACATGGGACAGTCTTGCACGATAGAGTACCTGGCTCATAATGACCTCACTGACATCTGACTAACGGGAGACAACCTTACTTCCTGAGGATTATCCTAAACTTCTTCTCGTTGTCATTATATGCGCCAGATCACTTTTCCGCCGATAAACCTTATATTGTCGTAAAGCTGGAGCCGCGATCACATTAATTGCGCCTTATTAGAGCGAAATAAGCCGAATAATCGCGGCGATTATATCCTAACGCTATCAAACATCGCTCCAGGGCAGGCGTGGCGCGGTCATGCGCTCACCAGAATAACCGCTAACCGCCGGGAAGCGCGGCGCCCCTTGTTCCCAATCATGCTGAGCCCGAGTAATTTCAGCCTTGCTATGGCCAACGAAATTCCACCAGATAAGGATCTCTTCGTTTAATGGCGCCCCACCGATTAATAATCCCCGGCTGCCCTTTTGCGCATTTAACCCAATAGAGTTATTCTTCATGCCCAAATAGGCGAACTCATCAGGTGAAAAAGTTTCACCATTAAGTTCAAATGCACCAATAAGGGGCAAAAAGCCGATTTCATAATCATCGCGCAGCGGCAATTCGATCCTCGCCGCTTCCTGCCATTCCAGGTCAATGGCGATTAATGGCGAAAGCGTAAACACCGGTGAACGGTAAGCGCCAAATTCCCCCACCAGCAAACGGTGATTCACGCCGTTATTCTGCCATTGCGGCAAGTCAGGATAATGATCGAAGCGTGGCGCCATGTCGGCATGTTCGGCCGGCAGCGCGATCCATAATTGTGCGGCATGCAATCGCCGTTGCTCACCCACCGACTGTTCGGTATGCGCAATGCCGCGCCCTGCGGTCATCAGATTAACCTGGCCCGGGCGAATCACCTGCTCGCTGCCGAGGCTGTCTCGGTGCAGCACCTCCCCCTCTATCATCCAGGTGAACGTTTGCAGCCCGATGTGCGGATGCGGCCCCACATCCATGCCGGGCGAGGTGCCGTTGAATACCGTCGGCCCGGCGTGATCGAGAAAACACCAGGCGCCGACGGTGCGCCGCTCCCGGGTTGGTAACGCGCGGTTGATCGGGATGCCCCCCACTTCTGCGTTACGCACGGCAATACGTTGTATCTGGCGCACGCCGTCAACGACAGGGCATTCGCGTGTAGGTGAAGAGAGCGTAGGACGTGACTGACTCATCGCAAAGACCTCCTGAATGGCGCCGATTCGCCAAGGGTAACCGCCCAAGCTTAACACAGGACCGCTTCCCCACAGAGCGGCGACGCTCAGGCGCAGTTGCGCGGTTCAGGACGCTTTGATATAGCAGCTCATGATGTCTATATCGTCCTGCGCGTGCCTGAGATCGGAGAAATAGGTCACGCCAAAGAGAATTGATACCACCAGCAGCACGGACACCAACAGGCCGATAATCGCCAGCAGTTTGGTCTCATCATGGAGATTAGGCTCCATTTTATCTCCCCTAGTTAATCGCGTCAGGTCACCCACAGCGTGACCGCCAGCGTAAAGATAATCAGTGAGCAGGACGCCACCGCCAACACGACGATCGCAAATTGCGCATCACCCAAGGTTTCTCGATAGTTTTTATCCGTTGAGGCGTTACGCTGTTGTTTCACTAAATCGGTTTCACTCGTTCAACTGCTGCATTGCTGTTTGACGGGGCAAAACATCCCCTCAGAATAAGGCGCCAACGTTGCCGCCTTGGTCGTTCCGGCTCAACCGGGGGATGACGCTATCAATTTTCCCCATCAGGGTCAACACCGCGCCTGCCGGCAAGCGAGCAGGTACACAGGGGAAATGTAACCGGCATCAAGATCGCAGGGAAATAAGAGACGCCTATTGCAGAGGACAAAAAAAAAGCCCGGTACGCAACCGGGCTATGGCAGACCGACGCGTTATTGCGGGATACGCAACACCTGCCCAGGATAAATCTTGTCCGGGCTCGACAGCATCGGCTTGTTGGCTTCGAAAATCTTGTTGTACTGATTGGCGTTGCCGTACATCTCTTTAGAGATGGCGCTCAGCGTATCGCCCTTCTTCACGGTATAGAAGCGGCTCTCGGCGTCGGGTTGCGTCACCGCCACCTTATCCTCCACGCCGCTGATGCCCGCCACGTTGCCGATAGCCACCAGGATCTTCTCTTTTAACTCCTGGCTGACGGCGTCACCGGTCACTACGGCTTTACCATCGATCACCTGCACATTGACTTTGTCGGTGTCCGGCAAGCCGCTCTTATTGAGATGCTCCTTGAGTTTGGCGCCTTGATCTTCGGCGGAGGCACTACCGGTGACTGTGTCCCACAGTTTTTCACCCGCTTCTTTGACGAAGTTAAACAAGCCCATATTCACTCCTTTTGATGGTTTCACTAATGCGTTTAAGTAAGGCTAGTTAAGCTTAGCATCGACAAAAGGATATGCCATCCGCTCACGGCGTCAGAAACGGTTAGAGTATTCCGAAAGTGTCGTCAACGGCGTTTCGGCGGCGATTAATCGCGCAATGATGCTGAAAAATCGCGCTTTTTTACCTACACTGTTGCAGACAGAGCAACTCGACGAAGGAGGCGTGCAACGATGTACGCATTGGTGATGTTTGTCTGTTATCTGGATGGTGGCTGCAGTGAAATGGTGGTCGACATATTGCGCGACGAGCCGCAATGCCTGGTCGCGATGAAGGAACAGAACTTGCGACACGCCGGCTGTTATCCCATGGAAGAGTTTATCGACGGCTTCTGGTTGCCAGCCAGCGAATATTCGGATTTTTAACGCCCTCCCCGCGCGACGCTGAGGAATTTCTGATTTCATCGGAAACTGCGTCTTCCTCCGAGGCATAAGGCCGCTGTTTTGCTAAATTGCGGCTCCCGAAGAAGAAAGAGACAGAGAAAGGTCATGCCAGCATCGGCTCACTCCAACGAGCAATATGAAACTCTGCTGCACGACGTCAGCCTAGCGTTAGGCGACGCAGTGTTGCAGTTAATCCAAAACCATAAAAAGGTCTCCGGCGGCAATATTCTTTCACAGTTGGTGAACGAAATAGAGCGTGAGCAGGATCAGCAACGTTTCGCCGCGCTGCGTTCCGCCATTGAGCTGGTCGGGCTGGCGCCCAAAGGCTGAGATCCCGATAAAACGAAGGCCGGGCTTGCGCCCCGCCTGAGGTGAATGACAAGCCTGATGACATTGCCAGGTTTACCGAAAACAGCATTTAAAATAAGGGAAATCAATTCATTGATTTTCGGTTGCTCACCACAAAGAAGGAAAACCACGCTTTTTCCGCCTTTGTCAACGAGCTAAGGCGGGGCTTGCGCCCCGCCTGATTACCAATCCCGACACAGGATGAAGGTAAGAGAATTGCAGATTAGAAGCGATACGTCAGGCTGACGGCAACAATATCATCGTTGGCCAGTTTCAGTTTGTTATCGTCGCTCAGCTGGTTGATTTGGTAATCAACGTAGGTGTACATATTTTTGTTGAAGTAGTAAGTCGCCCCCACTTCCACGTATTTCACCAGGTCGGCATCACCAATCCCTTCGATATCCTTGCCTTTGGACTGCACGTAAGCCACGGAAGGACGCAGACCGTTCTCGAATTGATACTGGGCCACAACTTCGAAGTTTTGCGTTTTATTGGCGAAACCGGAAGTGCCGTTGACGCTGATCGGCGTCATGTTGCGGGTTTCGGCATACATCGCAGCCAGGTAAACCTGGTTGGCATCGTATTTCACCGCGGTGGTCCATGCGGTGGCGCTGTCGCCTTTACCGTACTGCAGCGCTTTTTGAGCGCTGGTGCGGTTGGAGTCGGAGAACGCCGCCGCTACGCCGATGCCGGAACCGCCGATGTCCTGATAGTCCAGAGACAGGCCGTAACCATCGCCGTTTTGCTTGGTCACGCTGCGGCCGTCGCTATCGTTTTTACCCTGGTACTGCACCGCCAGATTCAGGCCGTCCACCAAACCGAAGAAATCACGGTTGCGGTAGGTGGCCAAACCGTTGGAACGGGCGGTCATAAAGTTATCGGTATAGCTGTAGGAGTCGCCGCCGAACTCCGGCAGCATGTCGGTGTAGGCCTCGGCGTCATAGACCACACCGTAGTTTCGGCCGTAGTCGAAAGAACCGTAGTTGCCGAATTTCAGCCCCGCGAAGCCCAGACGCGTTTTGGTGCCGGTAGTGCCCTGCGCTTCGTCGTGATTGGCCTGGACGTTGTATTCCCACTGGCCGTACCCGGTCAACTGATCATTGATTTGCGTTTCGCCTTTGAAGCCCAGGCGAACATAGGTCATATCACCGTCGTTGGATTTACTGTCGCTGAAATAATGCTTGGCGTTAACGCGGCCGTACAGGTCGAGTTTATTGCCATCCTTATTGTAGATTTCAGCCGCGTTGGCGAAGGAGGTGATCGCCCCGAGGGCGACAGCTAAGGCTAATACACTGCGTTTCATCATTTATTTTCCTAGATATTATAATTAGAACCCTGCCCGTCACGCCCATTTATAATTTGGGCTGTGATTTTATCTTTTGGTATTTTATGAGCACCCCTAATACGGGGGTGATGTGACATTAGCATCATGAATCAAAACTTAAAATCAAAAAGTTCATGAAACAACGAGGAGAAAGCATGTTTATTTGTAACTAAACATTACAAAACAAGCATCGCACAACCCATTGAATATACGAATATTTTGCCACATAAGTTATAACCAAAATGGTGCAACGCACCAATATGGTGCATTTAGGTTTCGTTTTGCGTGCTTTCTGCGCGATTCAAAAGTAACAATAAAATTAGCATGGTTATTAAAAGCGTTACTTATTTCACATTTTTGTCTTAACATATTCACCAGGCAATTAAGACTTTCAGCTAATCATCTGACACCGCCTTTTATTCATTCACATAAGGGAATCTCTTCAGAACGAATAAAATTCGCCTTACGGCAATTAAAATAGCGGGAAATAGCAGACTAAAATAATGAAGGGAATAACGGCAGCGCGCTGAGGGCGCCGCCGTGGATAAATCAATACAGCGTAGAACGGGAAACTTCGCTCAACAACATACCGGCACGCAGGCCCAACGCCACACCGGGGTTAGGGAACAGTATCCACGCCCCCTCCTGGCCCACGCGATACTCCTCCTGCGGCTGCTCGCACAGCAACATCCCCGGTTTCAGCTCGGTGAAGTTGGCCGTGTCATCGTCCAGGTGCAGCTTGAAATCTTCGCTGTGCTTGATCAACGAGTGCATCACACGGAAAACCCGAATCTCGGCGCCCGCACGCATCGGCAGGGGCCCTTCGCTGACCGCCGCCCGCAGCGCGCGATCGATGGCGGCGAACTGCTGCAGATCGTTACTGCCGAACGGCCGCGCCTTGCCCAACTCGAGCGTACAGCTCGCCGCATTGAGATGTTCGCTGGAATAGTGGCTAAAGGTACCGCCCGGCGCGCTGTGCACCACCAGCGCATCCAGATCGGCGGCATCCAGCAGCTGCAACATCGGCTCGCTGTACGGGCGTTTCTGGAAGGGCAGAATGCCGAAGCGCGGCAAACGCGATTCACGGATGGCGGTGTGCAAATCGTAGTGGAAACGCGCCGCCTGCTCGCCATCGAAAAAGGCGGCGAGCGCACGCTCCAACTGCTGCGCACGCACGGTTTCGCCGCTGGCGGCGAAGTTGCGGTAGCGGCCGCCGAACATGCGGTTCATATCGCTGTGCAGATAACGCTTGCCGGCCCGCATCGCCGCCGGGTTACCCAGCACCACCAACAGCCGCACCTTCAGCGGCAACCGGCCGGCCAGCAGATCGCCGACCAGCTGATTGAGCAGTTCAATCGGCGCGGTTTCGTTGCCGTGCACGCCCGCCGACATCACCATCGCCTGGCGGTAAGGCTGCCGCGGCGTGAGCTCCAGCCCCCCTTCCCCCTGCCAGCGCCAGCGCAGCTGTGGTGTTTCACCCTGCCATTCGACGGGTTCGTTCCCTTCCAGCGTCAGGGGCAGTAGATCGACCATGCCGCCTCCCTTAGCGTTGGAATGGATAGATGGAACCGAGGCCGAGGATCGACGTCAGCGAATCCAGCGCCTCGCGCCCTTCGCGCAGCAGCAGCGGATCGGCCAGGTCATCCTGCGTCAGGCGATCGCGGTAATGACGATCCACCCATTCGTTCAGCGTCGCAAACAGCCGCTCGTTCATCATCACGCGCGGATTGACCGCTCTCAACTCTTGTTCGTTGAGCGCCACCCGCAGCCGCAGGCAGGCCGGGCCGCCGCCGTTGCGCATGCTTTCGCGCAGGTCGAACACGCGGATTTCATCGATCGGGCCGCCGCTGCCGACCATGTCGTTCAGATAACGCCACACGCCGGCGTGCTGACGCGACTCTTCCGGCACCACGATCATCATCCTGCCGTTCGGTTTGGTAAGAATTTGGCTATTGAACAGGTAGGTCGCCACCGCGTCCGCCACCGAAACGCGCTCGGTCGGCACCTCGATCGCCACCAGCTCGCTGTCCAGCGTCGCCATCTTGCGGCGCACTTCATCCAGCGCCTGCTGCTGGCGGTGAAACGCCTGCTGGTGGTGGAACAGTACATTTTGGTTGCTGACCGCAATCACGTCGTTATGGAACACGCCCTGATCGATCACCGCCGGGTTTTGCTGCACAAAGACCGTATGCTGCTCGTCCAACTGGTGCAGGCGAGCGATCGCCTCACCGGCTTCGCGCGTCTGGCGCGCCGGATAACGCGCCGGCGCCGTTTCGCCGCCGAACTCCTGCCGACCGTAGACGAACACCTGCACGCTGCGCTTGGCGTAGTCGCCGCCCAAACGGTTGTGGTTGGCGGCCCCTTCGTCGCCGAACAACGCCACCTGCGGCAACGCCTCGTGGTGGGCGAAATGCCGATCGTCGCTGAACATCGCCCGCAATACGGCGGTGGTGGTTTCCGCTTCGATGGCGCGGTGGAATTTGTTGTTCAGGTTGGCGGCGGTGAAATGCACCTTGCCGTCGGCGCTGTCCGCCGAAGGCGACACGGTGGCCGCATTGGCGGTCCACATGCACGACGCCGAGCTGAGCGCCGACAGCAGGCGCGGCGACTGGCGCATCGCCTGCGCCAGCACCGCCTCATCGCTGCCGCTGAAACCCAGGCGCCGCAGCATCGGCAAGTGCGGCCGCTCCTGCGGCGGCAATACCCCTTGCTGGAAACCGAGATCGGCCAGCGCCTTCATTTTCAGCAAACCTTGTTTCGCCGCCAGCTTCGGGTTAGATACGCTGTTTTGGTGCTGCGTCGAGGCCTCATTGCCGAACGACAGCCCGGCATAGTGGTGCGTCGGCCCCACCAAACCGTCGAAATTGACTTCATATCCTGACATGGCTATCCCCTGGGGATGGTCTGCGGCGGCGCCATCGCGCCGCCGCAGACGATTAACGGAACGACAAGCCCGGCGAGAGCGTCGCCGGCAGCGACAGGCTTTCGCTTTCCAGCGAAGCCATCGGCCAGGCGCAATAGTCCGCCGCATAGAAGGCGCTTGGGCGATGGTTGCCGGAGGCCCCCACGCCACCGAACGGCGCCGCGCTGGACGCCCCGGTCAGCGGCTTGTTCCAGTTGACGATGCCGGCGCGCGCTTCCAGCAGCAAGCGCTCGAACAACTCGCGCTGCGGCGATACCAGCCCCACCGACAGGCCGTAGCGCGTCCGGTTGGCGAGCTGTAGCGCTTCGTCGAAATCGCGGTAACGCACGATGGTGGTCAAGGGGCCGAAATACTCTTCGTCCGGTACGCCGGCCACGCCGGTCAGATCGACGATGCCCGGGCTGAGCAGCGAACTGCCCGGTTCCAGCAAGCGCATGCTCAGCAGCGATTTGCCGCCCAGCGCCAGCAAGCGCTGCTGCGCGTTCAGCATGTTTTCCGCCGCGGCTGCCGACACCACCCCGCCCATGAACGGCTGCGGTTCGGCATCCCAGCGGCCGACGCGCAGTTCACCCGCCACCTGGACCAAACGTTCGATAAAGGCGTCTCCTTCCGCCCCCTGCTTCACCAGAATACGGCGTGAACAGGTGCAGCGTTGGCCGGCGGAGATAAACGCCGATTGGATAGCCAGGTTGACCGCCGCATCGCGATCGTCAAAACCGTCGACGATCAGCGCGTTGTTGCCGCCCATCTCCAACGCCAGGATCTTCTCCGGCTGCCCCGCCAATTGGCGATGCAGGTGATAGCCGGTGCCGGCGCTGCCGGTGAACAGCAGGCCGTCGATATCCGCACTGGACGCCAGCGCTTCGCCGGTCTCGCGGCCGCCTTGCACCAGGTTGATCACCCCGTTCGGCAGGCCGGCCTGCAGCCACAGCTTCAGGGTCTCCTCGGCGGTCAGCGGCGTCAGCTCGCTCGGTTTGAATACCACGCAGTTGCCGGCCAACAGCGCCGGCACGATATGGCCGTTCGGCAGATGGCCGGGGAAGTTGTAAGGCCCGAACACCGCCAGCACGCCGTGCGGACGATGGCGCAGCACCGAAGCGCCGTCGGCCATCGCCGTCTGGCTAAAGCCGGTGCGCGTCTGATAGGCCTGCAGCGAAATGCCCACCTTGCCGATCATCGCCTGAATTTCGGTCAGCGTTTCCCAGCGCGGTTTGCCGGTCTCGCGGCTGATGGTTTCCGCCAGCGACTGCTTGTGTTCTTCCAGCAAGGCGGCGAAGCGTCTTACCAGCTGTTCGCGCTGCTCGAACGGCGTACGCGCCCAGGCCGGGAACGCGGCGCGCGCGGCCTCGCAGGCGGCGGCGACGTCGTCGGTATCGGCGGCGTTGGCGCGCCACAGCGGCTGGTTGCCGACCGGATCGGCCTTGCCGAACTCGGCGCCGCGGCCCTGCCGCCAGACGCCGTTAATCAACAGTGCAGGATGAGACATCATGCTTTCTCCTGTGCAATAAGGGGGAGCACCCGCACCGGGCTGCCCTGTTCGACGCCCAGCGCCGCGGCGGTGGCGGCGTTGATATGCAGGCGGTCGTCATACAGATCGGCATTGACCAACAGTGCGCGGTAGTGCTGATAGTTGTCGTTGGCCACCAGATGCACCGGCGCATCGGCGCGCATCGGCGTGTCATCCAGCACCACTTTCACCAGGCGGCTCTGCTTCACCGCGCGGATGTGGTCGATCTCGGCTTCCAGCGTCGGGCCGCCGTCGAAGATATCGACGTAGCCCTGATAGCTCAGGCCTTCCGCCTCCAGCAACCGGCGCGCCGGCAGGGTTTGCGGATGCACTTCGCCGATCACTTTCTGCGCGTCTTCGGCCAGGAAATCGACATACAACGGGTGTTTCGGCATCAGTTCGGCGATAAACGCCTTTTGCCCGGTGCCGCTCAGGTAGTCCGCCTTGGCGAACTCGATGGAGAAGAAATGGCGCCCGACGCTCTCCCAGAACGGCGAACGGCCGTTTTCATCGGAGAAACCGCGCATCTCGGCGATCAGGCGCTGGGAGAAACGTTCGCGGAACGCGGCAATAAACAGGAAACGCACCTTCGACAGCAGCTTGCCGTTCTCGCCGTGACGATAATCCGGATCGAGGAACAGCGTGCACAGCTCCGAATGGCCGGTATGGTCGTTGCTGAGGAACAGCGTCGGCACCGATTTATAGACGTTCAGCTGTTTGGAAGCGTGCACCTGCGTGCCGACGCGGAAGCTGTACCAGGGTTCCGCCAGGCCGACGGCCACTTCGATCGCGCAGACCCCGACCACCTGACGGCGCTCGCTGTCTTCCAACACGAACAGATAACACTGGTCACTTTGCGGAAGTTCGCCTTGCCAGGTTTTTAACGCCCGCTCAATGCGTGCCGACAGGGTATCTTCATTTTGCGGCAGTGAAGTGAGACCGATGCCGGATTTACCGGCCAGCGTCAATAAATCCGCCAAATCGCGACGCTCTATAGGGCGAATAATCATCATAATGCGAACCTCTTCTGAATCAGGCTGCGCCGGTGAAGGCGCAGCCCGCTGATTAGCTGCAAATGCGCGCCACGGCGCGCGCGAATCGCGCCAGCCCCTCTTTCACATCCTGCTCAGGGATGATCAGCGACGGCGTGAAACGCACCACGTCCGGGCCGGCGATCAGCGCGATAACGCCTTCTTCGTTGGCCAGTTGGGTGATCTGCTTCGCTTTGCCGGCATAGTCTTTCGTCAATTGGCAGCCGATCAGCAAACCGCCGCCGCGAATGTCGGCGAAGATCGGGTACTGACGGTTGATGTCGTTCAACCCGTCGATAAACCACTGGTGACGCTGTTTCACGCCCTCCAGCACTTCCGGGGTGTTGATGATGGAGAACACCGTCCCCGCCACCGCCGTCGCCAGCGGGTTGCCGCCGTAGGTGGTGCCGTGGGTGCCGACGCCCAGCGTTTTCGCCAGCGCATCGGTGGTCAGCATGGCGCCGATCGGGAAACCGCCGCCCAGCGCTTTGGCGGTGGTCAGCACGTCCGGCACCACGCCGTACTGCATGTAGGCATACAGGTGGCCGGTGCGGCCGACGCCGGTCTGCACTTCGTCGAAGATCAGCAGCGCATTATGGCGATCGCACAGCTCACGCAGCCCCTGCAGGAAACTGGCTTCCGCCGGCAGCACGCCGCCCTCGCCCTGGATCGGCTCGACGATCACCGCGCAGGTGCGATCGTTGATAAGCTCGGCCGCCGCGGCCAGATCGTTGTACGGCGTATGGGTGATGCCGCCCGGCAGCGGCGCAAAGTCCTGCGAGTATTTTGGCTGGCCGCCGGCGGACACGGTAAACAGCGTGCGGCCGTGGAACGCGTTGTTGAACGCCACAATCTGATCTTTACCGGCGCCGTGCTGGTCGTGCGCATGCTTGCGCGCCAGTTTCAGCGCCGCTTCGTTGGCTTCAGCGCCCGAGTTGCAGAAGAACACCTTGTCGGCGAAGGTGGCGTCGATCAATTTTTTGGCCAGGCGCAGCACCGGTTCGTTGGTATAGCCATTGCCCAGATGCCACAGTTTGCCCGCCTGCTCCACCAGCGCCGCCTTGACCGCCGGGTGCGCATGCCCCAACGCGTTAACCGCGATGCCGCCGGCAAAGTCGATGTAAGACTTACCCTGCTGATCCCACACCTGCGAGCCTTCTCCCCGCACCAGAATAAAATCGGCAGGGGCATAAACCGGGACCATCCAGTCATCGAAAGACTGGCGGGTAACTGCGATTGGCTGTTCCATAGTGACCTCATAATCTCAGCAAAGGCTGAATTTTGACTGTAAGAGCCGCTCAGGCCCGGCTAGGCCGCCACACTGCAAAAAAACCGTTGTTCAACACCGACTTTCACGGCGGAGAAAATACTGCCCCTTACCGCTGATTTAGAAACAAATCTGTTACATAAAATCGGTTTTTCACTATTTATGGCGTATATCCGGTCCCTGAGCGGGGAGTAAATGTTAACGAGCAGTTAAAATACATGTCGTTTGATAAAGAGTGTAGAGCAGCTATCGTGCCAAAACGGGATTTTTACCGGATTTTGCTATTTTTGACGTTAAAACAACGGCTTATATTGAATAATTATTCATTTTCTATGCATTGGTAATGCATAAATTAAAAAATAAGGCCTAAAATCATCATTGCGCGCGAAATCCTATTCAATTGCGAAAAACTTCAGGATTTCTGATCGGGCTCGCAAAAATAATTTCGCCCGATTTGCTCGCTATCACACTTTTTGCCCCCAGCGGGTGCAGCGGTGCGCCAGAATGGTGCATCGCGGCAGCGACGCGAGACCCCACCGGCCAAAAGGGGCCACGCGGGCCGCGGCTCCTGCTTTGTGCGCCAGCGACTACACTGTGATCCTGACCGCCCCTTATCTTCTGCGCACAAGGAGTCACCATGCCCAAGAAAACCGCCGATCTCAGCCAGCCGCACGCCCAACACGACATCCGCGCGTTTCTCGACGCGCTGAATGCCGGCGGCGGTAAACCTATGGAACAGATGAAGCCCAAAGAGGCGCGCAGGGTGTTGGAGGACGCGCAACGCAGCGTCGAGGTGCCGCTGCGCGAGGTCGAGATCAGCGAGAAAACCATTCACGTAGAAGGTCAGGATATTCTGCTGCAGCTGGTGCGGCCGGCCAGGGTCAAAGAGGCGCTGCCGGTATTCATGTTCTTCCACGGCGGTGGCTGGGTGCTGGGCGATTTTCCCACCCATGAACGGCTGGTGCGCGATCTGGTGCACAGCTCAGGTGCGGCGGCGGTGTTCGTCAATTATCCCCGCTCACCGGAGGTGCGCTA
The DNA here is from genome assembly GCF_030954545.1 of Serratia sp. MF1(2023). NCBI lineage: Bacteria > Pseudomonadati > Pseudomonadota > Gammaproteobacteria > Enterobacterales > Yersiniaceae > Serratia > Serratia sp. MF1(2023). The sequence goes on from NZ_JAVHUX010000018.1 coordinate 136,189, forward strand.
CCCTGAGGCGATCAACCTGGCTTACGCCGCCACCGAATGGGTGGCCGAGTACGGCGAGAAGATCAACGTCGACGGCACGCGGCTGGCGGTGGTCGGCAACAGCGCCGGCGGCAATATGGCGGCGGTGGTCAGCCTGATGGCCAAACAGAAAGGCATACCGGCGCTGCGTTGCCAGATCCTGCTGTGGCCCGTCACCCGCGCCCAGTTTGATACCGATTCCTATCATCAGTTTGCCGAAGGCCATTTCCTGACCCGCAACATGATGAAGTGGTTTTGGGACAGCTACGCGCCCGATAAGGCGCAGCGCAAAGACATCTACGCCTCGCCGCTCAACGCCACGCCGGACCAGCTGCGGGGGTTGCCGCCGGCGCTGGTGCAAACCGCCGAGCTGGACGTACTGCGCGATGAGGGCGAAGCCTACGCGCGTCTGCTCGATGCCGCCGGCGTCGAGGTCACCTCCACCCGCTATAACGGGCTGATCCACGACTACGGTCTGTTGAATCCGCTCGCCCACGTCCCGGCGGTGCATTCGGCGATCCACCAGGCCGGGCGCGCGTTGAAGCACTATCTGTCCTGACGCCAGGTGTGCCGTTCAGCCTGCCGCCGCCAGCCCCCGGATAAGCTTGGCTAAGGTTTTGATCGCCTCTTCAAAGCGGTCGTTCCATTCAAAAGAGGCGTTGAGACGGAAGCAGTGGTTGAAATGGTCGCCGGTTGTGAACATGCGCCCCGGCGCGATGCTGATGCCCCGGGAAAGGGCCCGCCGGTACAGTTCCATCGACGACAGCGCCGGATCCAGCTCCAGCCACAGGAAATAACCGCCGTCGGGCTGGCTGACCTTCACCGTCGGCGGGAAATGGTGGGCGATCGCCTGACGCATCGCGCTTTGGCGCTGGGCCAGCAGGCGCCGCAACCGCCGCAGATGGGTATCGTAGCCGCCGTGCAGCAGATAATCCGCCAGCGCCATCTGGGTCGGCACGCTGGTGGAAACGGTGCTCATCAGCTGCAAACGCTGGATCTGCTGCGCATAACGCCCCGCCGCCACCCAGCCGACGCGAAAGCCCGGCGCCAGGCATTTGGAAAACGACGAGCAGTGCAGGATCTGGCCGCCGCTGTCGAGCGCCTTGGCCGGCAGCGGCCGTTCCGCGCTGAAGTACAGTTCGCCGTAGACGTCGTCTTCAATCAGCGAGATCTGCCGTTCGCGCAGCAGCGTCACCAGCCGTTGCTTGTTGGCTTCCGGCAGGGTGGCGCCCTGCGGGTTCTGGAAATGGGTCATCAGCCAGCAGGCTTTGATCGGATACTGGTCCACCGCCTGCTGCAGCGCGTCCAGATCGATGCCGTCCTGCGGATGGGTGGCGATCGCCACCGCCTTTAACCGCAGCCGTTCCAGCGCCTGCAGCGCGCCGTAAAACGCCGGCGATTCGATCGCCACATAGTCGCCCGGCTGGGTCACCGCCTGCAGGCTGAGGCTGAGCGACTCCATCGCCCCGGCGGTGATGACGATTTCGTCCGGCGCGACCTGCATGCCGCTCAGCGCATAGCGTTGGGCGATGTGCCGCCGCAGCGCGTCGTTGCCCGGCGGCAGGTTGGCCAGCGAACTGTGCGGCGTGAACTTGCGCGCCACGCTGCTCAGCGCGCGCGCCAGCTTCGGCTGGGCGAACAGCGTGGCGTCGGGAAAGGCCGAACCGAAAGGCACGATATCCGGATCCTTGCAGGCCTGCAGCACGTCGAAAATAAAGGCGTTGATGTCCACCTGCTCGCTCAGCAACAGCTTCTCGCCGCGCGAAGGCTGGGGCAGCGGCTGCGGGCGCGCCGCCACGTAGTAGCCCGACTGCGGCCGGGCGACGATCCACCCCTGGCTCTCCAGCAGTTGGTAAGACTGCACCACCGTCATCAGGCTCAATCCGGCGCGTTTGCCGCTCTCGCGCAGCGAAGGCAGCTTGTCGCCCGCCCGCCACACCCGGTTCTGGATCTGTTCTCTAATCTGCTGCGCAAGCTGCTCGTATCGGGTCATAACCATTAACTGTTATATGAAAAAGTAAAATAACTGTCACTATTATAGTCACTGTACTCCGTGCTTAACTTAACGCCAAGTATTTCACATAAAAATGACAGCTATACTCAAGAGGTTAATTTATGTTCAACCCTAGGAGGCGCCATGCTGGGTCTTGATGCACTGGAACTCGCCAGAATACAGTTCGCCTTCACCGTGTCTTTCCATATCATCTTCCCCGCCATCACCATCGGTTTAGCCAGCTATCTGGCGGTGCTGGAAGGATTATGGTTGAAAACGCACAATGAAGCCTACCGTGAGCTTTACCACTTCTGGTCAAAGATTTTCGCCGTCAACTTCGGCATGGGCGTGGTGTCCGGGCTGGTGATGGCCTATCAGTTCGGCACCAACTGGAGCTTCTTCTCCGAGTTCGCCGGCAGCATTACCGGGCCGCTGCTGACCTATGAAGTGCTGACCGCCTTCTTCCTCGAAGCCGGTTTCCTCGGCGTAATGCTGTTCGGCTGGAACCGCGTCGGCCCCGGCCTGCACTTCTTCGCCACCTGCATGGTGGCGCTCGGCACGCTGATCTCCACCTTCTGGATCCTGGCTTCCAACAGCTGGATGCAGACGCCACAGGGGCATGAAATCATCAACGGCCAGGTGGTACCGGTCGACTGGCTGAAGGTGATCTTCAACCCGTCCTTCCCGTACCGCCTGCTGCACATGTCCACCGCCGCCTTCCTCTCCTCGGCGTTCTTCGTCGGCGCCTCCGCCGCCTGGCACCTGCTGCGCGGCCGCGATACCCCGGCGATGCGCAAAATGCTGTCGATGGCGATGTGGATGGCGCTGATCGTCGCGCCGGTGCAGGCGCTGATCGGCGATGCGCATGGCCTGAATACGCTGAAACACCAGCCGGCGAAGATCGCCGCCATCGAAGGCCACTGGGAAAACCCGCCGGGCGAAGCCACGCCGCTGATCCTGGTCGGCTGGCCGGACATGGAGCGCGAAGAGACCCGCTTCAAGCTGGAAGTACCGTACCTCGGCAGCCTGATCCTGACCCACAGCCTGACCGAACAGGTGCCGGCGCTCAAATCCTTCCCGCCGGAAGATCGCCCCAACTCCACCGTGGTGTTCTGGTCGTTCCGCATCATGGTCGGGCTGGGCATGCTGATGATCCTGGCCGGGGTGTGGAGCCTGTGGCTGCGCTGGCGCGGCGGGCTGTATCAGTCGCGTCCGTTCCTGTACTTCATCCTGTGGATGGGTCCTTCCGGGCTGCTGGCGCTGCTGGCGGGCTGGTTCACCACCGAGATCGGCCGCCAGCCGTGGGTGGTGTACGGCCTGCTGCGCACCAAGGACGCGGTCTCCGCGCACGGCGATCTGCACATGAGCATCAGCCTGCTGGCGTTCATCATCGTCTACTGCTCGGTGTTCGGCGTGGGCTATTCCTACATGATGCGCCTGATCCGCAAAGGGCCGCAGCCGCATGAACACCAAGAAGACAATACCGAGGGCCGGCCGGCGCGTCCGCTGTCCGCGGTCAACGACACTCTGGACGACAGGAGCTGAACATGGGCATCGATCTTCCGCTGATTTGGTTTGTGATCATCGTGTTCAGCACCATGATGTACGTGGTGATGGACGGTTTCGACCTGGGCATCGGCATCCTGTTTCCGTGGGTGAAAGAGAGCGGCGACCGCGATCTGATGATGAACACCGTCGCCCCGGTGTGGGACGGCAATGAGACCTGGCTGGTGCTGGGCGGTGCGGCGCTGTTCGGCGCTTTCCCGCTGGCCTACTCGGTGATCCTCGACGCGCTGGCGATCCCGCTGACGCTGATGCTGATCGGGCTGATTTTCCGCGGCGTGGCCTTCGAGTTTCGCTTCAAGGCGACGCCGGAGAAACGCCATATCTGGGACAAGGCGTTCATCTGGGGCTCAATCTTCGCCACCTTCAGCCAGGGGGTGGTGGTGGGCGCCGTGATCAATGGCTTCCCGGTCGAAGGCCGCACCTACGCCGGCGGCGCACTGGACTGGCTGACGCCGTTCGCGCTGTTCTGCGGGCTGGGGCTGGTGGTGACCTACGCCCTGCTAGGCTGCACCTGGCTGGTGATGAAAACCGTCGGTGACCTGCAGGCGCGCATGTATCATCTGGCGACGCCGCTGCTGGCGATCCTGTTGCTGGTGCTGGCCGCGGTCAGTATCTGGACGCCGATCGCGCATCCTGAAATCGCCGCCCGCTGGTTTACGCTGCCGAATTTGTTCTGGCTGCTGCCGGTGCCGGTGCTGGTGCTGCTCAGCGCCTGGGGAATTCAACGCGGGGTGAAACGCGGCGCGCACTACTCGCCGTTCATGCTGACGCTGCTGCTGGTGTTCCTCGGCCTGAGCGGGCTTGGCATCAGCATCTGGCCGCACCTGATCCCACCGGCCATCAGCCTTTGGGACGCCGCCGCCCCGCCGCAGAGCCTCGGCTTTATGCTGGTGGGCGCGCTGTTCATCATCCCGATCATTCTGGTCTACACCTTCTGGAGCTACTACGTGTTCCGCGGCAAGATCAGCCATGAACACGGCTATCACTGAGAAGGGAGGACGCTATGCAAGATAAAACGGCAACCGCCGCGCCGGCGCCCTGGTGGAAACGCATCGGTTGGCTGGTGATCATCTGGAGCGCCAGCGTGCTGGGGCTGTTCGTGGTCGCCTCGCTGTTCCGCCTGCTGATGACCGCGGCGGGCATGAAGTCGCATTGACGCGGCGCCTTATCTGGCCGCGCTGGTGGGAAAGTAGAAGGAAACCACCAGCGTGACCAGCGGCAAGGCGCCGATCTTCACCAGTTCGAACGCTTGCCTCAGCGCTTCATTTTTGTCCCAATACGCGTGGGCGGCGAATACGCCCACGCTGACCGAGAATATCCCGCACAATACCTGGCGCGCCAGGCGCAGACGCTCCATTTCGTCGAAGACCAACACCTGCTCCAGATAAACCTGGCTGGCCTCATCGCGCAGATTACGGCTTTCGATGTTCATGGGAAGATCTCCACGACCCGCCCCACCGCTTCAAGCTGTTCACCCTTCTCCCGTACAATGCCAAGAGAAGTACCATCCTGTTTCATCCAGTACTTATCGGCAAGGGTAATCAGTGCAAACGCCATTTTGATTACCTCGGTTTTTTCCATCCCATGACGCCGGGCAATATCGTTCAGATCATCATCAATTTTGTTCGATAACCGAATAGGCAAGCTGCGCATAGTCCACCTCCTGTGGCCGTTGATTCACAGGAGGAAAGTCTACTGGAAGGGCAACTATCGTTCAATTAGTGAACTGCGTAACGCCTCGCACAATCCGCATGCAACGCTAATGCGGTTTGCGCCCCATCGCGCTGAGGAAGCGCTGCTGCAGGCGCAACAGCTCCTCCAACTCCAGCAGGCGGTAGTCGATGCCGAAACGCGGCGCTACCTCGCCGATGATGCGGCTCAGCGCCGGGTAATGGCGGTGGCTCCAGTGCGGGAACAGATGATGCGTCAAATGCAGGTTCGCCCCGCCGAGCCAGTATCCCAGCCAACGCGGCCGGGTCAGCCAGTCGAAGGTGGTGGCGAACACATGGTGATACCAGCCGTGCGGCATCGCACCCTGCGCCGGCGCCTGGTAAAAATTGGCCTTGGCCCAGTGGGTGCCGATGATCAACATCACGAACAGCAATGAAGAAAGCATCTGGCTCAGCAAATAGACCAGCAGGATTTGCCCGATGCCGATGGCTGGCGGCAGTAGCCAGCACGGGATCGCCAGCGCCAGCAGCAGGTGCGCCGCCTTGCCCGCCAGAAATCCGCACCAGCCGCGCACGCCCTGCTGCGCCATGCGTGCCGCCACGCGGGTGCGGCCCGCACGATCCAGCCAGTCGAACAGCCAGATGTAGTACGGGAACGTCAGCGCCGCCACCAGCGGCCAATAGTAGCGCTGGGCGCGCATAAAGGGCCGCCAGCGCTGGAACGGCGTTTGCCGCAGCACGCCGTTGGCGTCGATGTCGGGGTCGTAATGTTCGATATTGTTATGGGCATGGTGGAACAGCACGTGCCGCACGCGCCAGCAGTCGGGATCCAGCCCCAGCGGCACGCTCACCAGGGCGTTCAGCCAGCGGTTGGCCCAGGGCCGACGGAAAAACGCGTTATGCGAGGCATCGTGCACCACGTTCACCGTCAGGAACATGCCGATAAAGATAAAACCGAAGTAGCAAGCGAAAAACGCCCAGCCGTTTTGCTGCTGCAGGCTCAGCCCGTAACACAGGCCGCACAGCGCCAGCAGCAGCGCCACCTTCGCCAGCATGCCGCCGTCGGCGAAGCGGTGATCGCCGTTGGCCGCCAGATAATGCTGGGCGGCCTGCATCAGCGCGCGATGTAGCCCGCCGTCGTCGCGCCGATAGGCTAACGGGCGCAGCGCTTTCATGGCTGCCCCATAAGGCGCAAGAAGCGCTGTTGCTGCGCCAGCAGTTCGCGATAGCCGATGCAGCGATATGCCATGCCGTGCCGCTGAGCCACTTCCGCCAGCGCGGCGGCCAGCGCCGGATAGTGGCGGTGATTCCAGCCGGGAAACAGGTGGTGGGTCAGGTGATAGTTCAGCCCGCCGGTCAGGTGTTCCAGCCAGCGCGGCTCGGGCTGCCAATCGCAGGCGGTGGCGAAATTGTGCTGGTACCAACCGTGCGGCATGCTGTCGCCCGCCGGCGCCGGATAGAACTCGGCCTGCGCCCAGTGGGTGCCCAGCAGCAGGAACACCACCAGCAGCGAGGCAAACATCTGGCTGAGCGCGTAAGCCAACAGCACCCAGCCCCAACCGATGCCGTGCAGGTGGCACAGGATCAGCGGCACCACCAGCACCAGCGCCACATGAAGCAATTTGCACAGCACGAACAGCGTCCAACCGCCGCGTCCCGCCAGCACGCGTTTTTCCCGCAGCGGCGTTTTATCGAGCCGATCGGACCAATCGAAAATCCACGCGATGTAGGGCAGCGAGAGCGCGGCGATCAGCGGCCAGTACAGATGCTGATAGCGCATATGCGGCCGCCAGCGCTGGAACGGCGTCTGGCGGAAAAAGCCGTTCTCTTCGGTGTCCAGATCGTAGTGTTCGACGTTGGCGTAAACGTGGTGGTAATCCACGTGGCGCGTGCGCCAGTAGTCCGGATCGACGCCCAGCGGCAGCGTCACCAGCCGCCCCGCCAGGCGATTGGCCCAGGGCGCGCGCAAGAAGGCGTTATGCGAAGCATCGTGGTTGACGTTGACGTTGAGCAGCATGCCCATGGCCACGAACAGGAAATAGCAGAGGAAAAACGCCCAGGGCTGGTGCTGCAGCAGGCTCAGGGCATAAAACCCGACGCACAGCGCCAGCAACAGTGCGGCCTTGGCCAATCGCGCGGCATCGGCATAGCGATGATCGCCCGCCAGGCAGGCGTGCGCCGCGCGCTTGAGATCGCGGTGAAACGCCTGCTCGCCATCGGCAGGGAAACGCAGCGGCGGTAATGAGTCAGCCATGCGGTTCCTCCACGGCGGCCGGCGCGGCCACTCGCCCCCAGCCCAGCGCCACGCACAGGGCATGCAGCGCCACGGCGGCCATGGCGATATGCCAATAGCGCTGCTGCCAGCCAAGATAGCCGATAAACAGCAGCGGCATACCCAGCGCGATCAGCAGCCAGACGGCGCTCGCCCACGGCCGCCCTTCCGTCATGCCGCCCAGCGCTACCGAGCCCAACGCCAGCAGCACCAGCAGCGCCATTTGCGGCCAGCTGATGTCGCCGTAGCCGTAACCGTATTGGTAGACGTAACCGACCACCAACGAGAACAGCAGCATGGCGCCGCTGAAGACGCTGAGCGCCGAACGGCGGTCGCGCGGCCGGCCCGGCGCCGGGCGCCATGCCAGACGGAAATAGCGCAGAAACGGCAGATTGCTCGCCCAGAACGGGTTGGCGGACGGCCGATCGCCGCTGACGCCGTAGCTGAACGGCGTGGTCGGCAACGCCGGGCAGAACGTGCCGAACAGCTTGTCCCAGAAGATAAAGCTGCCGCCGAAGTTCTTATTGGAATACGCCATGTCCTTGACGTGGTGCACCCGGTGGTGCGCCGGCGTGACCAGGATTTTTTCCAGCACGCCCAGCTTTGGCGTCAGCGCATTGTGGTTAAACAGCTGAATGCTGTAGTGAAAAATCGACACCGTGACGAACACCGACAGCGGCACGCCCGCCAGCGCCAGCAGCAAAAAGAACGGGATCGACGTCAACGACGAATACCAGGAGTTGCGCACCCCCAGCGACAGGTTGAAGTGCTCCCCCTGGTGGTGCACCACGTGTACCGCCCACAGCACGCGGAAGCGGTGGTGCAGGCGATGCAGCCAGTAGAAACCGAAGTCCCACGCCAGCAGGGCGAACAGCCACATCAGCAGCGGTGGCCAGGCGTCCAGCAGCCCCAGGCTGAAATGCGCGGCCACGTAGCCGTAGCAGGTGATCTCCAGCCCGCGGAACAGCCACAACATGATATGGCCGGAGTTCAGGTTAAATACCAGATCGTGCCAGTTGACCGGCTCACGGCGCCCCCACTGCAGCGCCACCGCCTCGGCCACCACGATGAACAGCATGAACACTATCGGCAACGCCAGATCGCTCATCCCATTTCTCCTTTAACCACCCGCCGGCGCAGGGTCTTGATGCGCAGGGCCAAACAGCCGGCGCACAGCGCCAGCAGCGCGCCACCGGCCAGATCGACAAACAAATGGCGGCGCAGTTGCAGAATGGAGAACGCGATCGCCACGCCCCACAGCATCCACAGCGCCGTCCGCACTTTGCGCTCGCCGTCGCTCAACGCCCACACCGCCAGCACCGTCAGCGCCATATGCAACGAAGGCAGGCAGTTCTGCGGCGAATCCACCTGGGTTAACGCCGCCAGCAGCTGCGCGCTGATCCCAACGCCATCGTTCCGCGGATAGGCCATGGTGGTCGGCCACAGCAGGTAAACTGCTCCGGCGCCCAGCGCCGTCAGCTGCATTGCCAGCGTCAGCCATTTGATTCGCTGCAGCGGCGCCAGCAAATAGCCCGCCGGGACGATGAGGAAGAACGACAGGTAAAGCCAAATGGCCGCCGGGCTGAACGGGATCGCCCGGTCAAGCGCCGACGGCGGCAACAAAGTTCCCGCCCCCTGCAGGCGATCGGTCAGGCTATACACCACCCCGACCGTCCCCCAGCCGAGCAACATGTGCCCTAGCCTGAACAGCGTATTTTTCATGCTTCCTCCGCCTGGCGCACGATGCGCCGCCGCTTGCGATCGAACTGCGGCAACACCGCCTGCGCCGTCAACCGCCATTCGAGCCGATCGGTGGCGATGCCCTGGCGAGCGAACAGCGCGATCAGCTGCGCCTGGCAGTGCGCCAACGCCGCCGGGCTGCAATCGGCGATCAACTCCAGCCGGTGCTCGCCGCGCTGGATCAGGCGGTAATCGCTGGTCAGCGGCAGCGCATTGGCAATCGTCCGGCTGCAGGCATCGGCGAACACCGCCTGCGGTTGCCGCTGCGCATCGGGCAGCATCAGCTGATCGTCGCGCCGCCCTTCGATACGCGCGATCGCGCGCGTCGGCTGCCCGCACGGGCAGGGTTCCTTGCGCAGCACCAGCACATCGTCCAGCCGATAACGCACGATCGGCTGCGTGCTGCGGGTGAAATCAGTGATCAGCGGCGTGAAACGCAGTTCGTCGATCCACTGCGGTTCGATATGCAAAAACTCTTCGTTCAGATGCAGGGTGCCGTGCGCGCAGGTCGCGGCCAGGAACCCCTCGGTGGCCTGATACACTTCGCCGACCGCCGGAAACACCTGCATCAGCAGGCGGCGATCCTGTTCTTCCAATACCTCGGCGACCGAAATCACTTTTTTGACCGGCAGCTTCACCTGCCCGGCCAGCACCGCCAGCGCCAGGGCGCGCAGCACCTGCGCCGGCGCCACGATGATGCTGGGCGCCTGCCGTTCCAGCGCGGGCAGATGCTCGCTGAACGGCGCCAGTAAATCGTAAAACGCCAGGCTCAGCCAACGGTTGTTTACGCTGTGATAGAGATTATTGTCCGCCCGCAGAAACAACGCGACGCGCTCACCGGCCAGCAGCCCGTCCGGCAGCATCTTCGCCAGCATGCCGCCGGCCCACACCTGCTGTTCGCGCGGGCTGACGACAAACACGCCGCGCTGCCCGGAGGTGCCGGACGACAATCCGACGCTGTAGCGGCCGATCTTCGGCGTGAAATCGCGATCCGCCTCGCTGCGCTGCGCGCAGGCCAGCACCGCCTCCCGGCTCAGCCCGGCGGTATTCATCCGGTCGAACTGCGCCATCATCAGCGCCTTGTCCATCTGCGGCCATTCGGCGAACGGCCGGCGGCTGAAGCGCTGAAAATAGGGGCTCTTGCTCAGCACCCGGCGGGCAAAGCCCGCGAGCTGCCGAGCCTGATGCGCCTCCAGCGCCGCACGATCGCCAAAGCGCAGGCGCCGGGCGCGGAAGTAGTGCCACAGGGTCATGAAAGGGATCACAGGTCCCCCTCGTGGCACAGCAAAATGTTGACCTGGCCGCCCGCCCACAGTTGGTTAAGCCGTTCCAGCGTGCGGGTGTACGCCGCCGCGTCGTCCATCACCAGATTGGCCAGGCGCGAAGGCCCGCGCAGCGTCTGGTAGCTCTGCGGCGACCAGGCGGCGTCGCTGGCCAACAGCGTCCAGCCGGCGTCGGTGAGAATAAAGGCGCCGATATGGCCGGCCGCATGCCCCGGCAGCGGCACCAGCACGATCTGCCCTTCGCTGCCCGGCAGCGCGTAACCGCGATCGAACGGCGCCAGCAGCGCGGGCAACGCCACCGAGGGAAAAGACTCCATAAACTGCAGGCGGCTCTCGAAATCCGCCGGAATCAGGCCGGGAATAAAGGCGCGCTTGAGCGCCGCGAAACCGCGCAGCCCGCGGGTTTGCTGCCAGCCTTCGCCGCAGCAAATAAAATCGAGGCGGCTGAAATCCTGCAGCCCGGCGATGTGATCCGCGTGAAAGTGCGAGACGATCAGCGCCTGGATGTCGCCTTCGGCGTAACCGGCTTCGCGCAGCTGATGCGCCAACGACTCGGCGGGATCGAAATAGACCGGCGTCATGCGGCGGTAAAGGCTGAACACCCCCGACTGCGTGTGCTGCTGAAAATAATGCGCATAGCCGGTATCCCACAGCCAGCGGCGCTCTCCCACCTCCAGCAGATAGGCGCGTGCCGGGAATTTACACACCCGGAACCCGGCGCCGCGCAGCGCCATGCAGCCGATATGCGTGCAATAGCCCACTTCAAATACGGTGACCTTAGCCATGCTGTATGCCTCCTTGCTGCCGCAGCCACTCGCCGGTCAGGCGGATCCCCTCTTCCATCGAGTAACGCGGCCGATAGCCCAGCTCTTCGATCGCGCGGGTCTGGCTCAGGGTCATGTCGAAATGCACCGCCGCCACGCTGTAGCGCGTCAGCGGCGGTTCTTTGCCGCTCAGGCTTGCCCACAGCTCCATGCCGCCGGCCAGCGCCTGCAGCAGCGGATACGGCACGGCCTGCAGCTGGTAACGCAGCCCCAGCTCCTGGCGCAGCAGCGCATCCAGCATCTCCGCCAGCCGCTGTGGTTGATGGTTGGTGATGTTATACACGGCGCCGGACGGCAATCCGCGCTGCCGGCTGGCCAGCTCCATGGCGTGCACCACGTTGGGAGCAAAGGTCAGATCCAGCAGCGCTTGCCCGCCGCCGGGCAGCCGCAGCACGCCGCGATCGCGTTCGAGCTGCTGCAACAGCCGCGGCACGATCACCCGATCGTGCGGGCCAAACAGGCCGCGCGGCCGCAGCATAATATAGGTGGTTTGCGGGTAGATCTTCGCCTGCGCCAACAGCCGCTGCTCGGCGGCGTGCTTGCTGGTGGCATAGTGATTGGCGAAGCGCCGGGCGCGATAACCCTCATCAAGATCGTAATGCGGCTGAAAATCGAAGTAGATTGCCGGCGTGGAGATATGCACGAAGCGCCGCACGCCGCAGCGCCCGGCCGCCTCCGCCAGTTTCTCCGTCGCCGCGGCGTTGATGCGGTGAAATTCCGCTTTGCTGCCCCAGGGCGAAGACTTGGCCGCACAGTGCCATACCCACTCGCAGTCGGTCACCAGCTCCCGGCACTGCTGCGGCGTGGCCTGCGCCAGATCGCGCGAGTAAAATTCAGCGCCCATCTGCCGCAACGCTTCGCCGGCCCGCTCATCGCGGCCGGTGGCGCGCACCTGATGCCCGGCCTCCAGCAACCACTGCGCCGCGTTGCGCCCCAGCCCGCTGGTCGCCCCGGTCACCAGCACCCTCATGGCAGCAACACCATGCCGGCCAGCGCCAGCCCGGCGGCGGTGCCGATCAGCATCACCGGCTGGCCGGGGTTAAAGCGCCCGGTGGTCACGGCGGCATGCAGCGCGGTCGGGATAGAGGCCGCCACCTGGTTGCCGTGATGGCGGTAGATGTCCACCAGCGCCTCGCTGGAGACGTGCAGCCGTTTGCGCATATGTTCGAGCGACAAATGGCTGGCCTGGTGCGGCACCACGGTGGCGATCTGCCCCAGGGTCAAGCCGCTGGCGCTCAGCAGCCGGTCGAGGTAGTCCTCAATCAGCGCCGATGCCTGACGGAACAGCGGCTTGCCCTGCATATGAAACAGGAAGTCCTGCTCGCACATCCCGGCACGCGGGTTGCGGCGCGTGCCGCCGGCGCGGATCTCGCACAGTTCGCTGCCGGCGGGATAGGTTTCCACCAGGCTGGCGAGGATGCCGCCTGTGCCGTCACCGCGCTCCACGATGGCGCAGGCGGCGCCGTCGCCGAAGATCAGCGACGACTCTTCGTGCTGCCAGTCGATGCCGCGCGAAGCGAGATCCGCCGAGACGATGGCGATACGCCGATACGTCCCGGCGTTCAACAGCCCCGCCGCCACCTGCAGCGCAGAGATAAAACTGACGCAGCTGCTGTTGATGTCGAAGCCCGGCGTACCCGGCGCCAATCCGGCGATCTTGAGAATATGCGCGGCAGAGCACGGCAGCGCCTGTACCGCTATCGCCGAAGCGGAGATCAGCAGGTCAATCGAAGCGGCCGGAATAGTGCTGCGGGCCAGCGCGTTTTGCAGCGCGGCGGCGGCGAGCTCGGCCTGGCTGGCGTCGTCGTCGGCGTGATAGCGGTAAACGATGCCCGAGCGTTTTTCAACGTAGCCGGCCGGTTTCCCCAGGCGGGCATCGAGCGTAGAGGAGGCCACGCGGTTGGGCGGCAACGCGGCCCCGGTGGCGATGATTTTCAGAGGCAACAGCTCGGGTGAGCGACATTGTGTGGTCATTATTGTTATTGATTAACCTGACTATCCATAAAGCGATTCTCCCGCGCGGCGCGAAGGCCATGCGGATCATCCCCGGTTTTTATGTCCCAAAAGGCCTTTCATCAAGGCGCTATCTCTTGTTATCGGCTACCACGGGCCGACGTCCGTCGGCGCAAGCATAAGCGTAACATGACTGAGATAGTAAGTTTACGACAAGGCGGCGAGAATGGGCAGACGGCGGGGGAATTATCGGAATAGCGCCGCCGCTGGCGATCGGCGGCGGCGGCGGCGGGGTCAGGCTCAGCGGCGGTTGCGCACCAGCTGGTAACGGCGGGTCAGATACTCTACCGGCGCACTCCAGATATGCACCAGGCGGCAGAACGGGAACAGCACGAACAGCGTCATGCCCAGCACCATGTGCAGTTTGAAGATAATCGCCACGCCTTCCAGGTGCGCAGAGGCGCCGGCGTGGAACGTCACCACCGCCTGTGCCCAGGCCACCAGCTTCATCATTTCGCTGCCGTCCATATGCTGGGCGGAGAACGGAATGGTCAGCAGGCCGAGGCACACCTGCACCACCAGCAACGTCAGGATCATGATGTCGGCGAAGCTGCTGGTGGCGCGCACCCGCGGATTGGTCAACCGGCGCTTCAGCAACAGCGCACCGCCGATTAGCGTCATCAGGCCGCAGGCGCCGCCGGCGATCATCGCCAGCTTCTGCTTCACGTCGATCGGCAGGAAAGCCTCATACATCCAGTGTGGCGTCAGCATGCCGAGGAAATGGCCCGCGAAGATGCCGATAATGCCGATGTGAAACAGGTTGGACGCCAGCCGCATGCCCTTTTTATCCAGCATCTGGCTGGAGCCGGCGCGCCAGCTGTACTGCCCGTAGTCGTAACGCAACCAGCTGCCGATCAGGAATACCGCGCCGGCCAGATAAGGGTAAATATCGAAGAAGAACTGATTCAAAAATTGCATGATTAGCGTCCTTTGGTTCCGGTTAACGCATCCGTCAGGTCCAGATACTGTGGCGCCACCGCGCCGGCGAAGCGCCGCTGGTGCGCCGTCTGCTGGGCGGAGGCGCAGCCCTGTTCGCCGAGAAACTTGACCTGCTCCTCTTCCCACACCGCATCCAGCGCCTGCGGCGTATCGTCGCGCGCCTCTTGCGCCACCTGGGTTTCCAGCGCCTGAGCCTGCACCTCGCTGCCGGACAGCAATAGCAGCAGATCGAACAGCACCGCATACGGGCTTTCGCGCTGTTGCAGGCGCGCGCCCAACAGCGCCAGGATCGGCGCGATGTCCTGCAGCCCTTCCCGCGCCTGCGCTGCGCTGCGGCTGGCCAGATACTCCAGATACAGCGGCAGGAAATCCGGCAGCTCGCGGCTGTCGATCTCGAGCCCGGCGGCGCGGTACTGCGCCATCAGATCGACCATCGCCTGGCCGCGATCGCGCGACTCGCCGTGCACGTGCTCAAACAGCAGCAGCGAGGTGGCGCGGCCGCGATCGAACAGCTCGCAATAGTCGGCCTGCGCGTCCAGCAGCGGGCGGGCGCACAGGCGGCGGATAAACAGAATCAGCTGCGCGCTGTGGTGCAGATCCAGCTCGCTGGCCGGCTCCAGCGCCTCAATCAGCGCCTGCTGATGGTCAAACAGTACCTGCTCCGGGTAATCCAGCAGGCGGGCGATCACTTTCAGGCTGATCATGAGGCATCCTCCGGCCGCGCGGTTTTCGCGGTCACGTCGATGGCGTCGATGCGGCGGCTGTTGAACAGGTTGAACTTGCCGTCGCTGCCGTGGCAGCCGTCGCCGAAGCTGAAACCGCAGCCTTTGCTTTCCGGGAAGGCTTCGCGCGCCAGTTCGCGGTGGCTCGACGGCACCACGAAGCGATCTTCATAGTTGGCGATCGCCAGGTAGCGATACATCTCCTGCGCCTGCGCTTCGCTCAACCCGACCTGCTCCAGCGCGCTGGTGTCCACCACGCCGTCGACGGTTTCCGCCCGTTTGTAGTGGCGCATCGCCAGCATGCGTTTCAGGGCCAGCAGCACCGGCTCGGTATCGCCGGCGGTCAGCAGGTTCGCCAGATACTGCACCGGAATACGCAGGCTCTCGACGTCCGGCAGCACGCCGCTGTGCGCCACCTCGCCGGCGTCGGCGGCGGACTGAATCGGCGACAACGGCGGCACGTACCAGACCATCGGTAGCGTGCGGTATTCCGGGTGCAGCGGCAGCGCCAGCTTCCAGTCCATCGCCATTTTGTACACCGGCGACTGCTGGGCGGCTTCAATGACCCCCTGCGGCACGCCGTCCGCCAGCGCCTGAGCAATCACCTTCGGGTCATGCGGATCGAGGAAGATGTCGAGCTGGCTCTGATACAGATCCTTGTCGTTCTCCACCGCCGCCGCCTGCTCGATGCGGTCGGCGTCGTACAGCAGCACGCCGAGGTAGCGAATGCGGCCCACGCAGGTCTCCGAACACACCGTCGGCTGCCCGGCTTCGATGCGCGGGTAGCAGAAGATGCACTTCTCGGATTTGCCGCTCTTCCAGTTGAAGTAGATTTTCTTGTACGGACAGCCGGTCAGGCACATGCGCCAGCCGCGGCACTTGTCCTGGTCGATCAGCACAATACCGTCTTCGCCGCGCTTGTAGATCGCCCCGCTCGGGCAGGTGGCGACGCAGGCCGGGTTGAGGCAGTGCTCGCACAGGCGCGGCAGGTACATCATGAAGGTGTTTTCGAACTGGCCGTACATCGCCTTCTGCAGGTTGTCGAAATTCTTGTCCTGCGAGCGTTTTTCGAATTCCCCGCCGAGGATCTCCTCCCAGTTCGGGCCGCTTTCGATCTTGTTCATGCGCTGGCCGGTGATCAGCGAGCGCGGGCGGGCCACCGGCTGGTGCTTGCCCTGTTTGGCGGTGTGCAGATGCTGGTAGTCGTAATCGAACGGCTCGTAGTAGTCGTCCAGCGCCGGCACGTCCGGGTTGGCGAAGATTTTCGCCAGCACGCCGACGCGGTTGCCCATGCGCGGCTCCAGCTTGCCGTTGATTTTACGGATCCAGCCGCCCTTCCATTTTTCCTGATCTTCCCAGGCGTGCGGATACCCGACGCCGGGCTTGCTTTCCACGTTATTGAACCAGGCGTATTCCATACCTTCACGGCTGGTCCAGACGTTCTTGCAGGTGACCGAACAGGTGTGGCAACCGATGCACTTGTCCAGATTCAGCACCATGCCGACTTGCGAACGAATTTTCATTTGCTGTTCTCCTGCTGACTGCCCTGCGCGTAGTCGTTGCCTTCGTCATCCAACCAATCAATGCGGTTCATCTTGCGCACCACCACGAACTCGTCGCGGTTGGAGCCGACGGTGCCGTAGTAGTTGAAGCCGTAGGCCAGCTGCGCATAGCCGCCGATCATGTGGGTCGGCTTCGGACAGGCGCGGGTCACCGAGTTGTGGATGCCGCCACGCTGGCTGGTGATCTCCGAGCCCGGCAGGTTCACGATGCGCTCCTGCGCGTGGTACATCATGGTCATGCCGGCCGGGATACGCTGGCTGACCACCGCGCGCGCCGTCAGCGCGCCGTTGGCGTTGAAGGCCTCGATCCAGTCATTGTCCGCGATGCCCAGATCTTTGGCGTCGTCTTCGCTCAGCCAGACGATCGGGCCGCCGCGCGACAGCGTCAGCATCAACAGGTTGTCGCTGTAGGTGGAGTGAATGCCCCACTTCTGGTGCGGCGTCAGGAAGTTCAGCGCCTTCTCCTTGTTGCCGTTCGGTTTGCTGTTGAGCAACGGCTGCGCGGCGCGGGTGTCGATCGGCGGCCGGTATACCAGCAGGCTTTCACCGAAGGCACGCATCCACTCGTGATCCTGATACAGCTGTTGACGGCCGCTGAGGGTGCGCCACGGGATCAGCTCGTGCACGTTGGTGTAGCAGGCGTTGTAGGAAACGTGTTCGTCTTCCAGACCGGACCAGGTCGGGCTGGAGATGATTTTGCGCGGCTGCGCCTGAATGTCGCGGAAGCGAATTTTCTCGTCTTCCTTGTTCAGCGCCAGATGGCGGTGATCGCGGCCGGTGACGTTGCTCAGAGCCTCCCAGGCTTTTACCGCCACCTGGCCGTTGGTTTCCGGCGCCAGCGACAGGATCACTTCCGCCGCGTCTATCGCGCTCTCGATCTTCGGCCGCCCCGCCGCCGGGCCGTCGGCCTTGACGTAGTTAAGCTGCTTGAGGAAGTCGACCTCGGTTTGGGTGTTCCAGCTGATGCCCTTGCCGCCGTTGCCCAGTTTGTCCAGCAGCGGCCCCAGCGAGGTGAAGCGCTCGTAGGTGGCCGGGTAATCGCGTTCCACCGCGATGATGTGCGGCGCAGTTTTGCCCGGGATCAGATCGCATTCGCCTTTCTTCCAGTCCTGCACGCCGTAAGGCTGCGCCAGTTCGGCGGCGGAATCGTGCTGGATAGGCAGGGTCACCACGTCGGTTTCCTGGCCCAGATGGCCAACGCACACCTCGGAGAAGGCCTTGGCGATGCCCTTGTAGATCTCCCAGTCGCTCTTCGAATCCCAGGCCGGATCGACCGCCGCCGACAGCGGATGGATGAACGGGTGCATGTCGGAGGTGTTCATGTCGTCTTTTTCATACCAGGTGGCGGTCGGCAGCACCACGTCGGAGTACAGGCAGGTGCTCGACATGCGGAAATCGAGCGTCACCACCAGATCCAGCTTGCCTTCGCCACCCTGCTCGCGCCATTCCACTTCCTGCGGCATCACGCCGCCCTGCTGGCCGAGATCTTTCCCCTGAATGCCGTTTTCGGTGCCCAACAGGTATTTGAGCATGTACTCATGGCCCTTGCCGGAGGAGCCCAGCAGGTTGGAGCGCCAGACGAAAAGGTTGCGCGGGAAGTTCTGCGGATTGTCCGGCTGCTCGGCGGCGAAGCCCAGCGAGCCATTTTTCAGGCTGTCGACGGTGAACTCGACCGGCGACTGACCGGCCGCGCGGGCCTGCTCCGCCAGGCGCAGCGGGTTGGTGCTCAGCTGCGGCGCCGACGGCAGCCAGCCCATGCGCTCGGCGCGCACGTTGAAGTCGATCAGGCTGCCGCCGAAGCGCGATTTGTCCGCCAGCGGCGACAGCAGCTCGTCGGTGCCAACGGTTTCATAGCGCCATTGGCTGGAATGGTTGTAGAAGAACGAAGTGCTGTTCATGTGGCGCGGCGGACGCTGCCAGTCGAGGCCAAACGCCAGCGGCAGCCAGCCGGTTTGCGGCCGCAGTTTTTCCTGGCCGACGTAGTGCGCCCAGCCGCCGCCGCTCTGGCCGACGCAACCGCAGAAGATCAGCATATTGATCAGGCCGCGGTAGGTCATGTCCATGTGATACCAGTGGTTGACGCCGGCGCCGACGATGATCATCGAACGGCCGTGGGTCTTCTCGGCGTTTTCCGCGAACTCGCGGGCAATGCGGATGATGTTGTGGCGCGACACGCCGGTGATCTGTTCGGCCCAGGCCGGGCTGTAGGCCTTGACCTCGTCATAGTCGGCGGCGCAGTTGGCGTCGCCCAGCCCGCGCTCGAGGCCGTAGTTGGCAAGCGTCAGGTCGTACACGCTGGTCACCAGCGCTTCGCTGCCGTCCGCCAGCTGCAGGCGTTTCACCGGCAGTTTGTGCAGCAGGATCTCGTCCAGCGCCACGCTGTTGAAATGCTGGCTGTCGGCGCCGCCGAAGTACGGGAAGCCCACCTCGGCAACATCGTCATGCATGCCCAACAGGCTGAGCTGCAGCTCGACTTCCTGTTGCGACTTGCCCTCGCGCTGTTCCAGGTTCCACTTGCCCTTCTCGCCCCAGCGGAAGCCGATGGAGCCCTGCGGCGCCACCAGATCGCCGCTGCAGCTGTCGATAGCGACGGTTTTCCACTCGGGGTTGTTTTCCTGGCCCAGTCCGTCCACCAAATCGGCGGCGCGCAGCAGGCGGCCGGCGGCGTAATGGCCGCCTTCACGCGCTTCCAGCAGCACCAGCATCGGCATGTCGGTATAGCGGCGCACGTAGTCGCGGAAGTAGCCGACTTCGCGATCGAGATGGAACTCTTTCAGCATCACGTGGCCCATCGCCAGCGCCATCGCACTGTCGGTGCCCTGCTTCGGATTCAGCCAGTGGTCGCACAGCTTGGCGACTTCGGCATAGTCCGGCGTCACCGCCACGGTTTTGGTGCCCTTGTAACGCACTTCGGTAAAGAAGTGGGCGTCCGGGGTGCGCGTCTGCGGCACGTTGGAGCCCCAGGCGATAATGTAGGAGGAGTTGTACCAGTCGGCGGATTCCGGCACGTCGGTCTGCTCGCCCCAGGTCATCGGCGAGGCCGGCGGCAGATCGCAATACCAGTCGTAGAAGCTCAGGCAGGCGCCGCCGATCAGCGACAGGTAGCGGGCGCCGGCGGCGTAGGACACCATCGACATCGCCGGGATCGGCGAGAAGCCGATGATACGGTCCGGGCCGAAGGTTTTGGCGGTATAGACGTTGGCTGCGGCGATCAGTTCATTGACCTCCTGCCAGCTGGAGCGGACGAAACCGCCGCGGCCGCGCGCCACCTTGTAGCTTTTGGCTTTTTCCGCATCGCCGACGATAGAGCCCCAGGCCGCGACCGGATCGCTGTGCTGCGCTTTCGCCTCGCGCCACAGCTTGAGCAGACGCTTGCGCATCAGCGGGTATTTCAGCCGGTTGGCGCTGTACAGGTACCAGGAGTAGCTGGCGCCGCGCGGGCAGCCGCGCGGTTCATGGTTGGGCAGATCGGGGCGGGTGCGCGGGTAGTCGGTTTGCTGGGTTTCCCAGGTCACCAGGCCATTCTTCACGTAGATCTTCCAACTGCAGGAACCGGTGCAGTTCACGCCGTGGGTGGAACGCACCACTTTGTCGTGCTGCCAACGGCTGCGGTAGCCGTCTTCCCAGTCGCGGTTGGTGTTCAAGGTCTGGCCGTGATCGCCAGAAAAAGGCTCCGCCAACTGCTTGAAATAGCGGAAACGGTCTAAAAATTTGCTCATCCGGAATGCTCCTGAAGGCTCTTGTCGTTATAAGAAGACATGCTCAATCTGCCGCCAGCCTACTGACGGCCAATCGGCGGCAAATTGATTGCGATCAAGAGAAAGCGGGAGGCGATACACGCGCCGGGTGAGAAATACCACCAAAGTATAGGTGCGATAAACGAGATTAATATGTTGAATTTAAATGAATAAATCAGGAGTGGAAGACAGAGGCTGACGGGCGGGAGGCAAGATGGGGTATTTGGGGGTAGGACGCGGGAGAAACCTCCCGCGTAACGCTAACTCGACGCATTCAGCGTTGGAGCCACAGCGTCGCGGTGCCCACGGCGGGCAACGCCAGCTGGATCTCCGTCCCCCCTTCCTGCTGCCGCCAGCCCGCCGGAAGGCGCAATCGGGTGCTTCCCTCTCGATAGTAAGGGTTGGCTACCAGCAGCAAGGCGCGATCGCCCAGAACAAACATCCGCGCCGGCATTTGAGAGTTGCTTCCCGCCAGCGGCGTCGATTTTCCCGTCAGCAGATAAGGGGTGAAGGCGGCGATTTGCTGCGACACGGCGGCCACACCGCGCCAGGTGGCGTCAAACTCCCGTTGGTCGAAGCGGCCGGTTTTACGCTTGTAAAACAGATCGGTATAGGAATAAAACAACAGCCCCTTGGCGCCGCCGATCAGCGCCTGCCAGGCCTGATTGCGGATTTCCGCCTCTGACGGCGGATGTGGCTTGCGGCGGGCGTCATAAGCGGCGTGATCCATGATTTGCATCACCACCCAGGCCCCGCGCGATTGGCGGGCGGCCTGCACCGTCAGTTCGGTATAACGCGTGGTGCGCGTCAGATCGCGATCGTTCCCCACCGGGTAAGGGTCGGTCGCCAAAATGTCGCTGCTGTTGAAGTGAGCGTCCAACTCCCCGGTTTTGTTCAACACCTGGAAGGTAGGATGATCGCCGTCAAGCCGCTTTATTTGCAGGTTTTTTTCCTCGATCTTATCGAGATATTCCGGCCCCAGCTCATCGTTGATGTACCAGGCGAGCAGGTTGGGCTGAGAGCGCAAGCGCTGCACGTACCAGGCCGTCATCGCCGCATAATCGCCGCCGCGCACGGCCGGAGCGAAACGGCTGCCGCGGTACTGATCTTTGACGGAGTAAATGACCAGCAGCCCGCGCTGGCGTGCGTTGCGGAAAAAGGCGTAAGGGTCTTTCTTCTCCCCATAATCATAATTCAGCACCGTGTTGAATCCCGCCGATGCGATGCGCGCCAAATGCTCATCGGTCGCCACGTTGGCGTAAATGCCCAACGGGAAAAGCCGTTGACCGTCGCGCAGGGTAAAGCCTTCGCTGTCGATCGCCACTTTGGCCGCAGGCTGCCCGACGCGAAAAGACAGCTCGCTGTCCGGTGCCGGCCGGGATTGCTGCCCGGTGACCTGCTGACGCAGGCGGTATTCGCCCTGGGCCAGGCCGGCCGGCAGTGGGTATTCGATACGGCGCTGCCCTTCAACCTGATAACGGTCGCGGCTACGGTGAACAACCTGCCCCTCGGCATTGAGCAATTCGCTGTCGACCTGCAAACGCTGCGGCTGCGAAGTGACGACCAGCGTGTCGACCTTCCCCTGCGCCGACGCGCCGAGCTGATACAACGCCGGCATAGACGCGCGAGCACACGCATAGGCGTCGTCAAACCAGGCGGTACCGGTGCTCCCCTTGCGCAGATAAACGCCAAACGTGATTCGCGCCGCCTGCGGCGGCACGGTATAGCTGGCGTTCACCTGCCGCCAGCCGCTGTCGCCGGTCACCCCAGCCGGATAGCTGCCTTCCAGAAAGCGCCCCTGCGCATCAAAGCTCTGCAGATAAACCCCGGCGCCGCCGTCGCGGCTTTGCCCGCGTACGCCGCGAGTCTTGAGCCAGACGCCGAAATCGATCGTCTGTCCGGGCGCAACCTGCAGCGCCTGGTTGAAGGTGCGGTACTGCGCGGCATCTGCATTGTCATAGCGCAAACTGCCATTGCCGCTGTGCGTATCGCCGTCGGCCTGCGCGCCCTGCGCTCGCCAGCCGCCGAGCCCCTGCTCAAAGCCGGGGTTGGCCAACAGATTGGGTTGGCAGCTCTGCGCCAGAGCCGAAGCGCCCCACAAGGCGCAACAGCCCAGAACCACCCTCTGATACATCCCCCTCATGGTCATTTCCTTTTCACCACGGCATTGAACAGATAGGTGGCGAACAGATAGCAGGATTTCT
This sequence comes from Serratia sp. MF1(2023), assembly GCF_030954545.1. Taxonomy (NCBI): domain Bacteria; kingdom Pseudomonadati; phylum Pseudomonadota; class Gammaproteobacteria; order Enterobacterales; family Yersiniaceae; genus Serratia; species Serratia sp. MF1(2023). Next base: position 158,732 of record NZ_JAVHUX010000018.1, read on the forward strand.
GATAAGACAGCCCCAAATGCTGACGGTAAATCCGCCATTGCCAGTCAGCGGCGCGGATTTTGTTGCCCGACAGCGAATGGGTAGACAATCGGTAACAGGCCAGCGGTTCGGGAATGCAGTAGGCCAGGCCGTTACGCGCCTTCTGCAGCACCGCCAGCCACATCAAATAGTCCTCATGACCCACTTTTTGCTGATACACCTTGCCGATGCGCTTTTGGTTGTAGATGCCGGTGAGATTGCCTATCCAGTTGCTTTTCAACATGTCCTGATAGCCGATAAGCTCTTCCGCGCCACGGGTGTTTTTGATCAATTTCAGGTCGTCTTCGAAGGTGTAGTAATGGGAACACACCACGTCGTAGCGGCGGGTTTGCAAAATGCTCGCCTGGCGCGACAGCTTGTTGGGGAGCCATACGTCATCGCTGTCGCAGAAGGCGATATAGTCGCCGTTCGCCGCCTCAATGCCGATGTTGCGCGTTTCCGCCACGCCCTGATTATGCTCATTGCGTATATAGGTGAGGCGATCGTGGATAAACGGCCGCACCACCTCGGCAGTATCGTCGGTGGACGCATCATCGATCACATACAGGTGATAATCGGTAAATCGCTGGTTCAGCACGCCTAGAATCGACTCTTTGATAGAGTTCGCGGCATTGTAGGCCGGCATGATTACGGATATCTTTTCCATTTTGTCCTCACTCGGTGAGCTGTTGCCACTGGGGATAAATACGTTCGGGAGAAAAACGGCGAGACTTCTCTAACGCGGCGACAGAAAAGTGCTCGCGCAAACCCGGATCGAGCATCAGTTTGATCACCCCTTCGCTGAAGGCGGCGGCGTCGTCATCGGGCACCAGATAGCCGTTGACGCCGTCGTCTATCAACTCGGCCGGGCCGGTCTTGCAGTCGTAGGCCACCAGCGGCAGGCCGAAACTCATGGCTTCGATCAACACCATCGGCAATCCCTCATAGCGAGAGGTCATCAAATACAGGCTGGCCTGGCGATAATAGTCCGCCACGTCGGCGGTGGCCGGCAGCAGACTCACCTGCCGCGCCAGCCCGGCGTCTTCAATCTGCCGCCGCAGCGCATCGCGCTCCGGGCCGTCGCCAATAATCAGCAGCCGCCAATCCGGCACCTGCGCCGCCACCCCTCGCCACAGCGCGATCAGACGATCGAAGCCCTTCTGATTGCTCAAGCGCCCCACCGCCAGCGCCACCTTTTGCTGCAGCGCCGGCGTCGGCGCCTGTGCGCGGAACGGCGAAACGTTCTCGATCACCCGACATTTCCCGGCCCCCACCCAGCGAGCGATGGCGTCGCTATCTTGCCGCGTCAGGAAAATCACGCGATCGCTCAGCCGGTAAACCAGCAACTTCAGCCACTTAAATACGCGCGGATACTGGTGAAAGCTGACGTGCTCACTCAACAGCAGCCGGCTGCGGGCACAGAACAAACGCAGGAAAGGCGTCATCACCACCGACAGTTTCCCCATGGAAACGGTAATGATCACGTCCGCGCGTTCACGCCGCAGCGCGAACGCCAGCCGCCACGGCCAGAACAGCGAATCGCCACCGCCGCAGCGCAACCGGACGTCGCTCGCCAGCGGAAAGAAGCTCCGCTCGCCAAACAGCGAAAACACCGCGACCTCGTAACCCGGCAAACGCGCCAGCGCATTGGCCAAACCGCTGGCGACCCGTTCAGTACCGCCCTTGCCCGCCATATTTTCGATAACGATGATTATCTTGCGTGGTTGCATGTCATCTCCTGAATCCCTGGCGCACGTTGCGCAGCAGCCGGCCGCCAACCGAGAACAACCCCAACCGCGCCAGACAATCGCCATACCATTTGATCATCTTGAACTTGCCGCTCAGGCTGTGCCGCACGATGCGCGACGAGTAATAATTGAACGCCTGGGCGTTTTCCGAATACAGCGAGGCCAGCAGATGCTTACAGGCGAATCCGCTGATATGGCGATCGCTGGGGCTGAGGAAGGTATTGATAAAGCGGTCGCTGGCCTCCAGATTAAGCTTCGCCGTCATGCGCCCATAGCGCCCCACGTCGAGAAACACCCCGCCGCCGGCGTCATGCGCCACTTGCGCGCCCAAATTGGTGGCGTTGACCAGAAAACCCCAATCCTGATGCTTGTTGAGAAACTCGGGAAATAAAAAGCGGCGATCGCTTTTTTTACGCATGCTGATGGTGGATGACCGAATATCGCCCATTTCCAGAAAAAGAAAATCTTCGCCGGAAGAACCGGATTTGTAGTGGAAGTTGAAGTCGCGTACCGAATCGCCGCTCACCTCCGCATAGTTGCCGAAGATAATGTCAATCTGGCGATCTTCATGCTTCTTCATGCGGCGAATAATATAGTTGGTCGTGAAGTAATCATCGGAGTCGAGGAAAAACACGATCTCCGATTGCGCTAACTTGGTGCCTAAGTTGCGCGATACCGCCGCATTGCTCTTCTGTTTTTTCTCATGCAGCATCACATTGCTATTGGTCGCCGCTATCTGGCGGATAGATTTGATGTCATCCTCGTCAGAGCAATCATCAACCAAAATCACCTGATAGTCGAACCCTTGGCAAGCGTTGAAAATTCGCTTCAGCGTTTTAGGCAGGTAACGCGAACTATTATAAATAGGGATCACGATAGAGAAATCCATTTCTTAACCCTCCAGCTTAGAATTTATTATTTCTTTTCCACGGCAAAGCAACAATAACGACACGTTAAATACCGGGACCAAAAAATAGGTTTCCGTCAAGGTTGTTAACAGGAAAACCACCACCACCCAGCGCATGAATCGACTCAGCCTGCGCATATTGCCCAACAAGTGAAAATAACAAAAAAGCATGACGACAGAGGCGATGCCACCGGCCGAATAAAACATGGCGATGAAGAAGAAATCGACTGGCTTATACGGCTCTATATTCATGCCGAACAGCGGATTGGGTAGCCCCACCGCCTGAAACATCTGCCAGGAGAACCAGATCCGGCCGGTCAGCGCCTGGTTCAAGAGCACGTCCAATGCCGGATTGTTCCCCCAGCGTATAACGCTGGCGAATTGAAAGCCGACAATGACCAACGTCAGCGCGATGCAGACTTTTCTGTTGGGGGCGACACGCAGCAGCGGCGCCAGCCAAAACAGCAGCAGCATCAACAACGCCAGCATAAAACAGGTGCGAGAATAGGAATACATCAGCACCGGGAGAATTAACGCCGATACCGCCAACGAAGCGATATTTTTCATTCCACGCGTTAATTTCGCATGGTCGATCAGGCACAGCAGTGTGGCGAACAAGGCAAAAGAATAATACGCCAGGGTATTCGGGTTATCGAACCCCAGCGTTAATCTGTTGCCATAACGTTCATCAAGGTAAACAAACCCATCAGTGTAAAAGGTATAGGGAATAACCACCAGCAACCCTGCCACCACAAAGGTGATGGCAAACATTTCAGCGCCACGCCCCATTTCGATACGACGAAATAAAATTATCACCGCCGTGCTGAATACCGCACCAAACAGATAATCACCATGCCCGGTGGCAATATTCATAAGAAACAGCAGAACCAAAAAACCCGCAACCGCCTTTTCCGCCAGCGTAGCGATAAAAAATGCATAGCCGACATAGAGCAACATCAGGCCATTCAGCCCCAGCACGGCTTTATTAATCAGCTCGCTGTTGAACGATCCCGAGGTCAGGAAGGTTTTCACGAAAAACATCAGCAGGAAGGTCAATACGATGGATTGATTGATCAAATCCCGCGACTGATTATAACCGGCATTGGCATGCATTTGAAAATTGGAGGCGACTCTTTGCATAAGCGTTTACTCAGTAAAATAACTGCCCCATTCCTGCTCAATGTTTTTCGGCATCAGCTTGCTTAGCCCCGCGCCAGGCGTAAACGTCAACTCACCGAAATACACCTTCTCGCCGACCTGGTAGAAATCCACGCGCACATAAGAGAACTGCTGCGCCGTCTGGCGAGCCAAACGTATCATTTCATCCAGCCGCGTAGGGCGCGGCATCGGTTCGTCGGCATTGGGCAAGCTGATGCGGATTTCGGTGCGGTTCCAGTCGACATCAAAAATATCGCGCCGATGGGTGCCGAAGCGCTGATAATCCACCTGGATGAACATGCGAATTTCATGATTGTCGTTGAAACAATGAAACTTGATATCGTTCGGCACCTGTTCGCCATCCAGCAACATGCGCTCCACCATGATGCAGGGTTCGATATCCAGATAATGCTTTTCGCGACTCTGCTCATAAAAGTTGCTGCGCATCCACGCGTTGCTGAGATCGTACAACTCCGCGTAGCTAACCTGCCGCTTGTCGAACACCAACCGGTTATAACCGCTGCCGTGGTTGGCCTTCAGCACAAAGGCGTTGGGCAATTGCCTGAACATGTCGTAGCTGAGTTCAGTGCCATGCGCATACAGCTCCACCAGGTACTCCTCGCCCCACAGACCGGCGATAAATTCACGTACCTTGAACTTGTCCGACAAGGTGGTGTAGATGCTGCGCGGGTAAATTTTACGGCGCATGATCTTTTCGCTGAAGCCGGTCGGTTTTGACAGGTGCGGCAGCTTCTTGAAATAGAGCGCGTATTTAACCTGATGGTGCCAGGCATCGGGCAGGCGCTTGGAAATGTTTTTAACCAGGATGTTTAACATGCTCTCTCCTTAATTTGCTGACAAGACGCGGCAGGCAGTAAAAACAGGTCAGCTGCAGTCGGGTAATTTTTCCGCCACGGAATAAACTGTTCAGCACGAAGAACGAAATGAATTCCGCCAGCAGCGTAGACACCGCCGCGCCGATCAGGCCATAGCGCGGGATCAGCAGCAGATTCATCACCACGTTCGCCACAGCCACCAACGGCATCTTGATGGCGATAAAGCGATAGCCGGCGAACAGCACGATGCTGCGGTACGAAACCGTCCCCATGACCGAAAACAGCGAGGTCAGCGTACAGATAGCCAGGATGTTGGCGGCCGGTTGGAAAGCGGCGCCGTACAGCAGCGCAATGGCCGGGTGGGCGAACCACCACAGGCCCAGCAACACCGGCAACGACAGGCCCAGGACCACCAGATAAAGCACCCGGATACGGTACTCCTGCTCCAACGGATCGCGGCAGCTGGCAATGCCCGGCATCAACGAGGTGATCAGCGCCATCGGCACGAAAACCCAGCCTTGGCTGAGGGTGGTGGCGGCGCTGAACCAGCCTACCGCCTGCTCGCCGACCAGATTGCCCAGCATGATTTGATCGATGCGGGTATAGATCACTATCGACAGGCTGGAGATGGCCAACGGCAGCCCCACCTTTAGCAAGTAACGGCCGTAGCGCCTGGCCTGGCGCGGCGTAACCCGCGGCGAGGCCGCAGCTTCCCCACGGAATAACCAGAGGCGCACCAGGTAAGGCACGGCGCTGCTGAGGATGTAGGGTACCGCGAACCACACCAGCGGCAGCGCGGCGCTCACCAGCGCCAGCCGCAGCCCGATCGACAGCAGCAGCGCCAGGTTGTTGATCAGCGTATTGCGTTTCGACTGCAGGCGGGCATCGTAATAAATCTTGTACACGTCCTGAATCGAGAAATAGGCGCTGACAAGCAGCAACAGCGTCATCAGTTGGCTGGCGGGCGTTTGGCTGAAATAGCTCCATATCAGTATCGGCAGCGCCACCACCAGGAACAGCCGGCGGCGCAGGCGTATTGACGCCAGCATCAGGCGAATGCCGCTCGGCTGTCGGCGGGCGACGCGGTTGAAAATGATGCTGTCGGCGCCCAACTGCACCAGTGGCACCACGATGGCGATCGTCGCCAACAGATAGTTGAGCGCGCCAAACTGCGCGGGCCCCAGATAGCGCGCAACGTAAATGGAGACGAAGATGCCGGACAGGCTGAGCGAAACGCGTTCGAGCATCAGCCACAGGGCATTGGTGATAATGGCCTTCACCCGCTTACTCCCCTGCCTGCGGGCGTTCTTCCCGATGGCTTGGGTAGGCGAAGTTGTAATAGCTCATGTCGGTTGCCGCCTTCTTCACCATGCCGTTGAGGATCACGCCCTTGATCGTCACCCCATTCTGTTCGAAGCGGCGCATGCTGGTTTCGATCTGCTTGACGGTATTCACCTCAAAGCGCACCACCAGCAGCGAGGTGCCCGCGTGATTGCCGACGATCGCCGCGTCCGTCACCGCCAGAATCGGCGGCGTGTCGATCAGCACCAGATCGTAGTTTTGCCCGGCCCAGCGCAGAAAATCGGCGAAACGGCGATGCATCAGCAGTTCGGACGGGTTCGGCGGCACCTGGCCGCGCGGCACGAAGTCCAGGTTGGCGATGGCGGTTTTCCGCACCGCCTGTTCCGCCGTCACGTTGCCCACCAGCATGTCGGACAGGCCCTGATGCCCATCATCCGCCAACCAGCGATGCAGGAAGCCTTTGCGCATATCGGCGTCGATCAACAGCACCCGCTGCCCGGCCTGCGCCACCACCACCGCCAGGTTGGTGCTGGTAAAGCTCTTGCCGCTTTCCGGGCTGGCGCCGGAGACCATCAGAATGTTGTTTTTGGCCTCCATCATGGCGAAATGCAGGCTGGTGCGCAGGCTGCGGATCGCTTCCACCGACAGATCCGTCGGTTCGGCCACCGCCAGGATCGGCAAGCGCCGGCCGCCGGATTTGGGCAGCAAATGACGCTGCTCGCGGTTGCGCTTGACCTGCCACGGCGACAGCGGCACCGTGGCGTAGACGTTGATGCCCCGCTTCTCCAGGGTATCGATATCATTGATGCCGCGATGGAAAGCCGCGCGCAGCAGCACCACCGAGGCGGCGCCTCCCGCCCCCAGCAGCAGCGCCAACAAGACGATCAGCATCTTCTGCGGCTTAATCGGCCGGATAGCGGTTTCCGCTTCGTCGATGATGCGAACGTTGCCCACCGTGCCGGCCTTGCTGATGCTCAGCTCCTGCTGCTTGTTCATCAGCTGCATGTAAACCTGCTGATCCACCTGCACGTCGCGGGTGAGGCGCAGGATCTCCTGCTGCATTTTCGGTAGCGTCTGCACCTGTTTACCCAGCCGCGCCTTTTCCGCCTCCAGCGTGGCGCGCTTTTCCAGCAGCGCCCGGTAAGCCGGGTGCGCGCGGGTATAGAGCTTGGAGATCTCCGCTTCCTTGAAGGTCAGCTCATTGAGCTGGGCTTCGAGCTGCACCTGAGTATCCAGCACCGATTTGGCTTCCAGCGACAGATCCACCGAGTCGTTTTGCTGGCGGAACTGATTGAGCTGGGTTTCGGCATTGTTCAACGAGGTTTGCGTTTGCGGCAATTGCTCTTGCAGGAACGCCAGCATGCGCTGCGCCTCTTCCGTTTTGCGATCCACGTTCTGTTGCAGGTAGTTGTCGGTGATGTTCTTCAGCATCGCCTCGGCGCTCTGCGGATCTTCGCTCGGCAGCGTAAAGGCCATGATGCCGCTGTCCTTGCCGCCCGGTACCACGTCCAGGTATTTGCGCAGATCGTCCACCGCTTCTTGACGCGCGACTTTGACCACGGTAAAGCTGGCGCCCGGCGCCGCGTCCAGCGCCGAGACGGTCATGTTCCAACCGCCCTGCGCCACCGGCTGCCCGACCACGCCGCTGAACAGTTTGTCGCCGTCATGGCTCAATTCGTAATGCTGCCCGTCGCGCACCGTCAGCGTCAGCGCTTCGCCCTGCATGTCCGCCGGCGTCGTCAGCGTGGTGATGTTCAGCACCGGCGGCTTTTCACCGCTCAACCGGGCAAGGCCTTTGCCGAACACCGGGAAATAGTCCGGGCTGACGCGCACCGTCAGGCCGAGGGCGTCCACCGTTTTGCCGAGCACGTAGCGTGACTTGGCCAGCGTCACCTCATCCTGCGTCGCCGAGCTTTGCCCCATCGTGCTGTCCAGCGTTTCACGCAGCAGCGAATCGCCGGACAGCTGCTTCTCCACCTGCACCACCGCCGTGGCCTGATACACCGGGGTGGCCAACAGGGCGTAGGCGACGCCCAGCACGCCGGCCAAACCGGTCACGACGGCGATCCGCCAACGGTTATCCCACAGCGGCCCGATCAGCCGCTCCCACTCCAGCTTTTCATCTTGTTCGGCCACCATCACGGACAGCGCATTGTTTTTCATCTTCTGTTCCTTATTCACCCTGCGGAGTTACCAGTTGCGCACGCGCAAGGTAGCCTCGCTGAGATCGTTAAAGCTGCTGATGGTCGGCACCAGCTGGCTGATCAAACGGTTCCAGCGCGCGATCGGCGCCGCAGTGACGTACACAACGTCGTAAGGTTGCAGCTGAAATTCAGCGCCCATCGCCAGCGCGCTGGCGTCGGAGAGATCGAACTGATACAGCGTCGCCAGCCGCTGCGGCGTTTTACCGCCGCTCGGCCGGATCACGAACACCCCGGTCGCATCCGCCACCGTCTGGCTGATCCCTTCGGAAGATCCGAGGGCTTCGGTCAGGGTCATGCCGCTGCGATCCATCTTCAGCGTCGCTTGCTTGCCCACCTCGCCCATCACGAACACTTTCAATTCGTCATTGCGCGGGATGTAGAGGATGTCGCCCGGCTGCAGCAGCGCGTTCTGACTGATGTCGCCACGCTGCATCAGCGCCTGCAGCGAAATAGCCCGCTCTTTGCCCTGATGGGTCAGCACCACGTTGCGCCAGTCGGCGTTGTCCGTCAGGCCGCCGGCGGCGTTGATCGCGTCCAGAATGGTCAACGGCACGTTGGTGATCGCCTGTTGGCCGGAGGTTTTCACTTCGCCGGTCACGTAGGCCTTCTGCGAACGAAAAGCGGCGATGCTGACGTCCACCTGCGGGCTTTCCACGTACTGCGCCAGACGGCCGGCGATCAGGCTGCGCACTTCGGTGACGGTCTTGCCCACCACCGCCACTCGCCCGATATAGGGATAAAAGATCGTGCCATCTGCATGCACCCAGTTGCCGGTATCGCTGGCGCTGCGGTACTGCCCGGCCGGCGTGGTCAACTCCGGGTGATCCCAGACGGTGACGTTCAACACGTCGCCGACGCCGATGCGGTATTGATAGTTCTGCAACCGCTGATCCAGCGCCGGATTCGGCCGGGCGACCGGTTCTACGCGCCGCATTTTCTGCAGCAGCATCGGCGACATGCGGTAAACCTGCACCTGGTCATTCAAATCGAAGTCGTCGTCCTGCTGCACGACGATGGCTTTTCCGCTGGTCGGTAAATGTGAGCCGGGGACCACCGTACACCCGCTCAACAACGCGGAGGTGAAGGCCAACGGCATCAAAAGAGGCAAATGAAAATTCATGGAAGTACCGTGATAAGCGGGCTGCTGCCGCAGCCCGTGAGGGGATTAACGGCCGACGGTCGGATTATCGCTGAACACCGTCGCCTGACGCGGTTCGCGCAACATGGCGAAATAACCGCAGAAACAAAACAGAAACGCCACCAGCATCAGGCTTTCCTGCAGCTGCAACACTTCGCTGCAAATGCCGACGCAGGCCAGCGTCACCGCCAGCATGGTGCTCATCGCCAGCGCCTGGCGCGCATTGAGCCCACGACGCATCAGAATGTGGTGCAAATGATCGCGGCCCGCTTTGAAGGGGCTTTGGCGGCGCAACAGGCGGCGCACCATCACGGTCACCATGTCCATCAGCGGAATGGCGATCAGCCACAGCGCGGTGACCGGGCGCATTACCGCCTGCGGCCCCTGAGTCGCCAGCAACACCAGCCACAGCACGCTGAAGCCGATCACCATGCTGCCGGCGTCCCCCATAAAGATCTTGTTGCGCGCGCCGAACAGGCTCAGGTTGAACAGCAGATAAGCCGCCAGCGCAGCGATCAGGCCCAGGCACCACAGCGCCAGATCTTCCCGGCCGCCCAATCCGAACACGATGGCCAATGCAACGAAGGTAACGCAGGACAAGGCGCCCAGTTGCCCGTCGATGCCATCCACCATGTTGTAGGCGTTGATCGCTCCCCATACCGCCAGCGGCGTAAGCAGCAACGCGCCATAGCCGAGCATCACTTCCTGATGCCCCCAGACATAGCCCAATGAGGAAAGCTGCATCCCTGCCGCCAGCATCATCGCCAGCGCGATCCCTCCCTGCACCATGACGCGCGGCGCCACGGGCAGATCAAAGCGGTCATCCAGCACGCCCAATACCACCAGCGCCGTAATGCACAGCAGATAGACGGTGCTGTCGGGCAGCCAGGCGGGTTGCCACAGCGTCATCAGCATCAGCGTCAGGTATATGGCGATGCCGCCGACCAGCGGAATATGTCCCAGATGTTGCTTGCGCGCATTGGGCTTATCCACCAATCCCACCGTCAAGGCGGCCCGGCGGGCAATAAGCACCCAGGCGACCGCCAGCACAAATATCACGCTCAGTTGATATAACATCGTTCCTCCAGCGAATAAGCACGCTACCGCCCTTGAGTTACAGCTCCCAATGCGCTATTAACAAAAACAAAATTGATCCGGCCAGGATATAAGTCAGCATGAGTTAATCCTGAAAAATACAGATTTATCCGCTTGTCGGCGGAAATAAGTAAATAACGTCAGCGTGCGGTTAAGTTATCTATCAGAAAACTCATGTTTAATGGTTCTTTCGATTGCCGAATCAAGTTCAACCGGCGCCACGAAATTATTTTGCACATTACTTTTAAATTGCGTTCTGGCGCAGAATTTCTGCACTCTGACGCGGCTGATTGGGAATTTTTTACGACTTATTTTACTCACGACATCCAATGCGGTCGCCCCGCATATGCCCACCACATAAGGAATGCGAATCGTCTTATTTTCTCTGCCCAGCGAGGAGGAAATAACGTCGACCAATTGATTCATCGTAAAGTCCGGCTTATCGACGTAGTTGCTGACCTGATAACTTGACTGCTGGTCCAACGCATGTTCCAGCCGCGCGGCAATATTTTCAACGTAAGCCATCGACTTCATATTATTGCCGCTGCCAATCATCACGAATCGGCCGCTGGCGATCTGGCGAAACAGGTTATACACATTGCCCCGGTTGCCCTCACCGAATACCACCGTCGGGCGGATGATGGTCAATTTGTTTGCGCTATCCGCCTTGCGCCACGCTTCATAAACGTATTCCGCTTCGAGCTTGGACTTGCCGTAATGGTTGAAGGGATCGAAACGTCCCCCTTCATCGGTTTCCTGCTCGACGAACCCGTAAACGGCCACCGAGGAAGTGAAAATGATTTGGCGGATATTCAAGGCGGAGGCGGTCATGCAGACATGGCGTGCGCCTTCGACATTGACCTGATAATAGAGCGAAATAGGATCGACGTTGTCCTGATGCTCCGCCGCCAGATTAATGATGGCGTCACAGCCCGCCAGCGGTTCTTGCAGGGTCTGGGGCTGTGTCACGTCGCCATACTGATAGAGCGCCGGAAAATGCGCGCTGGGTTGCTTGTCAACGATGACCAACGTCAGATCATCGCGCGCACTGAGACGTTTTGCCAGGCGTGTTCCGATAAAACCGGAACCCCCGATAATAGCTACTTTACGCTTATCCATAATTTGTCACTCAGCAGGTTCTCATTATTCCTGTCACCTCGATGGAAACAGGACGCTAATATGCGTTAGGTAATGAGTTCCAGACTGGACAAATCGAACCTGGCTTTCAAATAACAAATAATGAAATAAAAGATTTCATCAAATGTAAAATTATCGCTAAAGATAAAACCTCATTCAGCGCTAATTTTTAACATCGTAAGCAACTTGATATTGCAAGGTTTTGTTCGGCAATATGAGATTAATCCGACCTTTACCCGGCGTAGAAGAAGTCTCATATTTTACCGGCAACTTAAGCTGCCCTTGCTTGGGGTCGACACATTCGATGGTCGCCTGCTCCATGCTCTCGCCCTGGTACAGGCAGAGCAGGGTTTGCGGGCTGTTGGTATGGGGATTATTCAGCGTCAGCGTCAACACCACGCGCGTGTTGTTCTGAATATCATTGATCACCGGTGGACGAGTTTGGTTGCCGAGCACATATGAAAAATGTGAAATAACCAGCAACGAAGCGAATACCGTCAGGTATTTCACTACGCGGCTGGCGGGCATGCTGAAAAAGCGCCGCACCGTCGTCGACTTTTTTTCACGCGTGGGTTCGTGGGCTGACTCGACCGTTGCAACAGGCGCAGCAACCAGCGTCGATTTACGCGGCTTATCTATTTTTTCATCGTTTGTTTCAGACGACTCACTTTCATTTTCAGAAAGTTCCGCTTGAATATCAACGCTAATATTTTCATCGCCATTTAATATATCATCATCAGCGTAGCCCTCATCCTCGGATATAAAGTGAAAAGCCGCTTGATTTTCCACCTTGTAACCCAAACGGGGAATGGTTCTGATAAGCGTATGTTCCGTGTCGCTAATTTTTTGGCGAATAGATTTAATTGTTTGATTTATCGTTGAATCTGAGCAGTAAGTTCCTTTCCAGATATTTTCTATAATTTCCGTTCGGGTAACCAGCTCTGGCGATCTGGCGACAAGCAGCGAAAGAATTTGATACTCCTTCCAACGCAGACGAAATTTCTCCCCGGCAGGAGTCAGAACATCGAGATTCCTAATCTTTATTCTTTTATCAAGATTCACTTTTAATTTCCTTAGCGTGCCTGTCCTGCACACTTTGTATAGAAATATCAAAAAATGTTCAAGAAATTAAATGTAAACTCAACAGGTTGCATTCATCGGATATTGGCCTTTATAAAAATTTTCTGATTTCATTTTTTACATTAGGCCTTATTAAGGATGTTCCGTTTACCCAAATGACTCTTTTTCCCTGCTGGCAACATGGATTTCTTTCATGGCTACCGTAAAATTCAAATGGTCACCTCATTGATTTAAAAAGAAAAAACTAGCGGTGTTGTTAGATTGTTAATCGAATAAAATTGTGAAATTTCATTCTTATCCGTGAATTCATTGTGTTTTTCCACCTAATCTGATTGTCAGATAGACTACAAAAAGCCGGAAAAAACAGAATGAGAGTTATCTGATTTAACCCCGTTACACATTCCACTCAGTGCGTGCAGCATCTATGACAAAACCCTATTACTGATTTTATAACAATCGCACTAATTATGCCTTACCGTCCCGGAAATTTCATTTAATCTGCGGAAAGATATTAACGTCTTAATGTAAGAATACTCTCAATAAAACGGAAAAAACGTACAAATAATATAATCCGTTTTGGCGAAAATATTCCCACATTGAGAGATAGTGCTATAAAAAAAGAAAAAAACGGCAAGCGGAGATGAGAATTTTACCTAAAGACAGAAAATTTCACTGAGGAGGCGAGGAGAGATGACTCGGGATGAGCGAAATATCCCTCCCCTGCCGGGAGGGATTGAGAAAGACGTTTGATACTCAGGCTTTTTTCTTGCGGCCATACACCGCCCAGGTGATCACCACGCACAAGATATAGAACACCAGGAATACTTTCATTGCCCCCGCCGGCGAACCGGTCAACGCCAGCGAGGTGCCGAATGCCTGGGGAATGAAGAAGCCGCCGGCGGCGCCGATCGCCGAGATAAAGCCCAATGCGGCGGCGGAGTCCGTCACCGCTTCACGCTGCGCGCTCTCGTCGCTGCCGCCGGCCGCTTTCACGCGATCGACAGTGATTTTACGGAAAATGACGGCGATCATTTGGAAAGTCGACCCGCTGCCCAGCCCCGCAGTGAGGAACAGCACCATAAAGATGCCGTAGAAGGCGATGAACGAACCGCCCTCACCCGCCGTCGGCAAGGTCAGGAACAGCAGCGCGGCGAATACGGCCATCACCACAAAGTTGATCAGCGTCACTCGCACGCCGCCGAAACGGTCAGACAGCGCGCCGCCGACCGGCCGCGCCAGCGCACCGAGGAACGGCCCGAAGAATGCGTAATGCAGGATCACGATGTCCGGGAATTGCGTCTTCGACAGCATGGCGAAACCGGCGGAGAAACCGATGAAAGAACCGAAGGTCGCAAGATACAGCAAACTCAGCATCCACAAATGCCCACGCTTGAGCACCGGCAGTTGCTGGCGCAACGAGGCTTTGGCCGCCGCCAGATCGTTCATGCCGAACCAAGCCGCCAGGGTGGCAACCAGCAGGAAAGGCACCCAGACCCAGGCGGCGTTTTCCAGCCACAGCTGCCCCCCCTCCGCCTGATTTTGCGCCGTGCCGCCAAACAGGCCGAACAGGCTGAAAGAAATCGCCAGCGGCGCGACCAGCTGCATGACGCTGACGCCCAGATTTCCCAACCCGCCGTTGAGCCCTAACGCGCCGCCCTGACGCGCTTTCGGGAAGAAGAAGCTGATGTTGGCCATGCTGGAGGCAAAGTTGGCGCCGGCGAAGCCGCACAGCAGGGAAATGATGACGAACACGCTGTACGGCGTGCTGCTGTCTTGCACCGCGAACCCCAGCCACAAGCACGGCACCAGCAGGAAGCAGGTGCTGATGGCGGTCCAGCGACGGCCGCCAAACAGCGGGATCACGAATGAATACGGCACGCGTAAAATAGCGCCCGACACCGACGGCAGCGCCGTCAGGAGGAACAGCTGGTCGGTGGTGAAGTTGAAGCCCACCTTGTTCAGGTTGACCGCGACGGCGCTGAACAGCATCCAGACGCAGAAGGCCAGCAGCAGGCAGGGAATGGAAATCCACAGGTTGCGGGTGGCGATGCGATGGCCACGCTGCTGCCAAAAGGCGCTGTCTTCAGGACGCCAGTCCTGAATCAGCGCACCGGTTTTCTTTGATGAAGGCGTTGCAAGTTGCGACATAAAAACCTCAGACACGGGGGATCATTCTGCACACCCTAGGGGGCGGCCCCGGCGGCAAAGTTGATGTATATCAACCCGAATGCAAGTAGTTGGCGGCGCAAATAGCGCCTTCATCCCCTTAGGGGTACGCCCCGAATAAAAATTAAATCACTTTAAATCAACGCATTATAAAACATCACGCCGCTACTCTCACCGCTGCGCCGTCCCGCCGGAAACTAATGGGTACTTCATTCGAGGTATGGGGTTATGCTCAGGGATAATCAAAAATACGGCTGAATCGTTACTTGTTTACCCCGTCGCCGCCTCTCCCCCTGAGTTTCAGCGGCGCCAAATGCCAGGAACCCGCGCTTATGAAACGCCTGTTGGCCCCGCTTTCGATCGTGAATCAGGTCGCCCTGCTGATGTTGCTGTCGGGCATTCTGGGCGTGGCCGGCATGGGGATTTCCGCCTGGATGTCGCAAAGCATTCAGGGCAATGCGCACGCCATCAACAAGGCCGGCTCGCTGCGTATGCAAAGCTACCGTCTGCTGGCGCAGGTGCCGCTGGATGAACGGCATGAAGCGTTGATTCGCGAACTGGAGCGCGACGAAAACAGCCCCGACCTGCAGCGCTCGGTGGAGCAGGAAGGGTTGACGCAACCTTTCGACGCCTTGCGCGACTACTGGCAACAGACCCTGCAACCGCGCCTGCGCAGCGCGCAGCGCCCGGCCGACGCCGCGCCGCAGGTGGCGCACTTCGTGCAGCTGCTGGATAAGCTGGTGTCGGATATCGACAGGCAAACCGAGCGCCGCCTGCTGATGGTGACGCTGGTGCAGGCCGGCTTTATCGCGCTGACCCTGCTGCTGCTGATCGGCACCACCTGCTACCTGCGCCGCCGGTTGCTGCATCCGTGGCGACAGCTGGTGGAGATGGCGTTGGCGGTGGGCCGCGGCGACTTTAGCCGCCGCTTCGCGCAGCGCGGGCACCAGGATGAAATGGCGTCGCTCGGCGGCGCGTTGAACACCATGTCTGACGAACTGTCGGCCACCTACAGCGGGCTGGAGCAGCGCGTGGCCGAGAAGACCGCGGACCTGCAGCAAAAGAATCAGGTGCTGAGCTTCCTTTATCGCGCCAGCCGCCTGCTGCACGCCAGCGAGCCGCTGTGCAGCCGCCTGACGCCGCTGCTCAACCAGCTGCAAACCCTGACGCCGCTGCGCGCCATTCAGGTGCGACTGTATGAAAACGACAGCCGGGAACCGCTGCTGCAGCTGAGCGGCAACCAGCCGCTGCGGCCGGAGCATTGCCATAACCCGGTGTGCAGCGCCTGCCTGAACGACAGCGACCGCCAGCATCCCGACAATCCGTCGCTCAGCTGGAGCCTGAGCGACAAGCTCGGCGACTACGGCGTGATCGTGGCACAGCATGCGCCGCAACAGCCGCTGAACGATGAGCACCGCCAGCTGATCAACACCCTGGTGGAGCAGCTGACCAGCGTGCTGGCCATCGAGCGTCAGGTCGACCATCAGCAGCAACTGATGCTGATGGAAGAACGGGCGGCGATCGCCCGCGAGCTGCACGATTCCATCGCCCAATCGCTTTCCTGCCTGAAAATGCAAATCGCCTGCCTGCAGATGCAGGGCGAAACGCTCTCGTCGGCCAGCCAGGCGCTGGTGCAGCAGATGCGCGAAGAGCTGAACGGCGCCTATCGCCAGCTGCGCGAGCTGCTGACCACCTTCCGCCTGCAATTGACCGAACCGGGCCTGCTGGCGGCGCTGCAATCGACGGTGGCGGAGTTCAATCCCAAACTGGGCCTGACCATCAGCCTCGATTACCAACTGGGGCCACGCACGGTGCCGGCTTACCAGGCCATTCACCTGCTGCAGATCGCCCGCGAGGCGCTCAGCAACATCCTTAAGCATGCCGCCGCCAGCGAGGTGAGCATTCAGGTCATCAACAAGCGGGGCGAAGTGACCCTGAGCGTATGCGACAACGGACGCGGCCTGCCGGCCGAGACGTCTCGCCCCGACCATTACGGCTTGATCATCATGCGCGATCGCGCCAAGAGCCTGCATGGCCGCTGCGATATTTTACCGCGCAGCGGCGGCGGCACCGAGGTGCGGGTCAGCTTCACGCCGGATAACCACGCCATCGACTAACGGAGACACCATGACGACAGAAACCGCCGCCACAATCTTACTGATAGACGACCACCCGATGCTGCGCAACGGCGTAAAACAGCTGATTGGCATGGACGCCCGCCTGCAGGTCATCGCCGAAGCCAGCAACGGTGAACAAGGGGTCACGCTGGCGGAGCAGCACGATCCGGATCTGATCCTGCTCGACCTGAACATGCCCGGCATCAACGGACTTGAAACGCTGGATCGCCTGCGCCAGACCGACCTCTCGGGGCGCGTCGTGGTGTTCAGCGTGTCCAACCATGAAGACGACGTCGTCAGCGCGCTCAAACGCGGCGCCGACGGCTATCTGTTGAAAGACATGGAGCCGGAGGATCTGCTGAAGGCGCTGCATCAGGCGGCGGCCGGGCAGATGGTGCTGAGCGAAACGCTGACGCCGATCCTCGCCGCCAGCCTGCGGGAAAACCGCCCCAGCGCCGATCGCGATATTCAGCAATTGACGCCGCGCGAGCGGGATATCCTGAAGCTGATCGCCCAGGGGCTGCCGAACAAGCTGATCGCCCGCCGCCTGACCATCACCGAGAGCACCGTCAAGGTGCACGTCAAACACCTGCTGAAAAAGATGAAGCTAAAATCCCGCGTCGAGGCCGCGGTGTGGGTGCTGCAGGGTAAAAACGGTTAATCGCCGCCGTACAGCGGCCCGGTTTGCGCCGGGATCGGCGGCGGCGTCAGGGTTTTGATCGGCAGCAGGCTCGCATCATCACCGGCGGTCGCCGTCAGCGGCGGCGCCACTTTCAGCTCTATCCAGTTGGAGGTCACGCGCTGCTGCTTTTCGTCCTCCAGCGTGACCGACAGCCGGTAGCTGTTGGCGGCGCCCGGCGCGTCGTCCCACGGCGGCACGATCGCCGTCCAGCCCTGCGGATCGTTGGCGTTGTGCGGCGGCGTCAGGCTCAGCGCCTGCGTATCCCCTTGCCAACTGACGTGAGCGATGCCGTTCAACGCCTTGATTTCCAGCACCAGCGGCACGGTTTCCCCGGCCTGCAGACTCCACGGCGGCGTGGCCAGGAACACCTGCAGCGTTTTGCGCTGGCGGAACTCCAGCACCGGCACGTTCTTGCGTTCGATGGGATCGTAGCGGCTGCCGCGCAGCGACTTGGCCTGCGCCACATACTCCGGCGAAATCTGCTTCGCCAGCGGCACCCCGAGCCGATAGCTCAGCGCCAGTTCGACCTGATCCTGGCTCTGCCCGCCCGCGCCAATCTTATGCAGCGCCTTCATCGTCACCAGCGGCACCGGCGTGTAATTGAGCCCCAGCTGCATCGCGCGCGGATCGTTTTGTTTTTTGCCGCTGCCAAACAGATCGACATTATCGCCCAGATACTGCTCATAGCTGAGCGAACCGCCGATCTGGCGATAAAACGGCAGATAGCCTTGCGTCGTGATGTCGTAACCGCGCGCCGGACGGCTGAAAAACACGCCATCGCCGGGCTGTTGCGCCAGCGCCGACAGCGGGTAGTAATAGTTGGTGGAGAAACGCAGGTAGTCTCCCCAGGCTTCCGCGCCGACGCTGCCGCGATTGCGCTGCCGGGCGAAATCGCTGTCGAGCGCCGTGTTGTAACCCAGCAGCCAGTCGCCGACGATCCAGCGCTGCCCCAGCGCAAAATTGCCGAGCGCCCCGGCGCTTTGCTGCAGCCAGCCGATCTGGCTGTAGGTCAGCAATCCGTCGACGTCGTACAGCGGGCTGAATAACTGCCCGTTGCTGCCGGTAAAGTCACCCTCCCCGGTCATCTTCAGCGATAGCCGGGCGGTGCCCAGCGGCGACAACAGTTCCTGCGCCTGTTGCTGCAACGTGTCGGCCGCCTGGCCGAGCAGGTAATCCTAGGCGCGGCTGCGCATCTGCTGACGGGAAACGTTATTCAGATCTTTTTCGCCAAACTGCTTGGCCATCTCGGCCCACTGCTTCTCGCGCGCGGCATCGTCGGGCGCACCGCCCAGCTCCGGCAAACTCTCGGCCGGATCCGCGGCTTGCCGTTCGGAAGAAATAACGGCGTCCGGCGCCGGCGGGGATTCGGCGCACACGGGCGCCGCGCCGGCCAGCCACACCAGCGGCCCGGCCAGCCAGGCCGCCCGGCGGCGGCGCCAGAGTCGTTTTTTGATTTTGATGAGTCCAGCCTGAATTTCGTCTTTCATGACACCGTTGGCCTCCCTCCCTCCTGGAGCATGCCAACCCACTGCTTTGCTGCCGCCTTTCCCGCGGCAGATCTGAAAAACCTTACGTCCCGGCCTGTCGGGGCGCCTCTCCCTTAAAGCCTAACGGCTTGACGAGCAGAAACAATAGGATAAACCCCAATCACCTCTCAGTGACGCCGTCACTTACGCCATTGGCCGCTCCATTCCGGCCGCCAGGTGAATTCACACCCTTTTAGCGCCGATTTTGCCGATAAAAAGCGCAGCAACCCACTGCTGCGCGCCACCGCGCATGGCATTGTATCACTCTGCAATACCTAAAGTGGCGATGCGCACGACTGCGCATTTCTCACAATCCACCGCATTTCACTCCGATGAAATACGCATTTTGCCGTTATTTTAAACATCTGTTTCACGACTGACGGAGCCTTGATGTTTCTTTTCTCACTGTGGCACGCGCTGTTTTTTACCGCGCTGCTGTCGGCAGGAATGGTCGCCTTCGCGCTCATCACCCGGCTGGAGCGAACGGCGGCCGTGCGCGCCAGCCCGCCGAGATTGCGCCGCCGCAGCCTGCTGCTGACGGCCTTGGGTGTGGCGTTGGCGACGCTGCCTTTCGACCCGCCGGCAGCACACCGACTGTGGTTACCGCCGGCCGCGGCGCTGCTGATCGCCCTGGCCTGGCTGGACTGGCGCCACCGCTGGCTGCCGGACCGGCTGACCCAGCCGCTGCTGTGGGGCGGGCTGCTGTGCAATCTCGACGCTCGCTGGGCGCCGCTGGACGATGCAGTTATAGGCGCCGCCGCCGGCTACGGGGCGTTGTGGTTGCTCAACGCGCTTTATCGGCAGCTGCGGCGGCGTAACGGCATCGGCCAGGGCGACTTCAAACTGCTGGCGGCGCTGGGCGCCTGGCTCGGTTGGACGATGCTGCCGCTGCTGGTCTGCCTGGCGGCAGTGTTCGGATTAGGCATGGCCTTGGCGCACGGCCTGCACAACCGTCGCGCCTGGCGAACGCCGCAACCTTTCGGCATCGCCTTGGCGGCCGCCGGCTGGCTGTTGCTCTTGATGAACGCCGGCCAGAACGCACCGGCGTTGTTCGGTGAGTTCTTCAGCGTCTCGATCAGCCGATTGAGCAATCCGGCCACTTCTGCCGTGCTGGCCGTTGCCGGATTGGCCAGTGGCTGGAAACCATAAAAACTGTTCCGGCGTCACAACCCCACCGGCGGCGAGCAAGGTTGCCGCGCGCTCCACTGAAGCGTTTCCGTTATTGTCCATAATATCTCCTGAGGTGATGTGTCCGCCTCATTGCGGACGACCGAGATGAAAGACGTAAACAACGCCGCCTTTCAGCGCCAATTTATCAGCGCCATGTGAGCACGTTATGAAATTTCATTTTATTTCATCCTGACAAAACCTCTCACGATTCCAGGTTGCAGCAACAAGCGATTTCACGCACGGGCGGCCTTTGGTGCGACAGAAAGCTCGGCCAGGTGCGCGGCGTTAGCGCTACTTGTTGACCCGATCCAGATACAGCATGCTGTTGGCGATATCCAACCGGGCACCTTTGACGTTGTCGCGCAATGCCACCAGCGTTTGCCCCTGCAGCGCCACTACATAGGGCGAGCTGGCCTGCAGTTCCCGTTGCAGCGCGGCATAACGTGCGCGGCGCGCGGCGCTGTTGTCCTCTGCGGCCGCGGCACGCGTTTCCGCGCTGATGGCGGGAATGCCCCACTGGGTGCGCCAGGCCAGGGTTTTCGGCCCACCGGGCACGTTGTAGGCAAAGGCGCTGGCGTTGGTGTTCGGATCCAGGTAGTCGGCGCCCCAGTAGGTGAAGATCGCCTGAAAATCGCGGCCGCGCATTTTGCCCCACAGGTCGCTCTCCACCACCGGATGGATATCCAGCCGCAGCCCGGCCTGCGCGAAGCTGGCCTGCAGCGCCTGTGCGATGTCAGTGTACGGCGGCTGATTGATGACGATAAGATCGAGGCGCGTACCTTCGGCAATACCGGCATCGCGCAGGATCTGCTTGGCTTTGCCCACGTCGAGCGTAAACGGCCGATCGTCGAGCGCCCCGTCCAATCCCTGCGGTA
The DNA here is from genome assembly GCF_030954545.1 of Serratia sp. MF1(2023). NCBI lineage: Bacteria > Pseudomonadati > Pseudomonadota > Gammaproteobacteria > Enterobacterales > Yersiniaceae > Serratia > Serratia sp. MF1(2023). The sequence continues at coordinate 179,891 of NZ_JAVHUX010000018.1, forward strand.
AGAAGGCCTGATGCACGCGATATTGCCCTTTCAGCAGCTGCTCGGCGATGCTTTGATAATCCACCAGCCAGCGCGCCGCCCGCCACAGCGCCGGATTGCCCAGCGCCGGGTTGTCTTTGCTGCCGGTGTTGAAGCCGAGGTAATAGACCCGGGGCGCATCGGCCTGCTCGATGCGCACGCCAGACGCGTTGCGCAGCGAGTCGAACTGATCGGCGCCCAGATCGTAGGCCACGTCGGCATCCCCTTTCAGCAACAGCAAACGGCGGGTGCCGGCGTCGCTGACGTTCTTGAACAACACCGTTTTCAGCCGGGCCGGCGACGGCGCATAGTCGTTGCGGCCAAACAGCAGCGCTTCGTGCGGCACATAGTTGTTCACCCGATACGGGCCGCCGCCGGCGGAATGGCCGCGCAGCCAGGCATTGCCGTAATCCCCCTGCTGCGCGTGCTCGTTCAGCAGCTTTTCATCCACGATCGAGGCCACATTCGCCGTCAGCAGCCGCAACGCCAGCTCGCTGCCGATGTTGGCGGGCCAACTGAGTTGTACCTGGTTATCCCCCACCTTCTTCAGCTGCTGCTCAACGTTATCCGGCGTCCAGCCAAACTCACCGAGAATAAACGACGGCGCCTTGTTCAGCTTCACCGCACGAACCAGCGAGAAAATCACGTCTTCGGGCCGCAGGGGATTGCCGGAAGCGAAGCGCTGCTGCGGTTTCAGGGTAAAGATCAGGCTGTGGCCATCGGCGCCCGCTTGCCAACTGGCGGCGGCGTCCGGCGCCAGCGTTTGCGGCGCACCGCGATCCGGCGCCACCAGGCGCTGATAGAGATTGACCAGATTGGCCGAGCTGACGGTTTCAAAACTCTCCGCCGGATCGAGGCTGATAATGCCCTCCAGCGAACTGACCACCACCAAGGTGTCCTGCGGGGTGGCGGCCTGCGCACCGAACGCGGCCGCCAGCGCGCCATACAATAAGGTTGGGATTAACCGTTTCATCGATACACTCTCCACTATCACGCAATTGCGCTGTTTTTCGAGTGTAGGGGGTAAGAATTAACGGAAGAACGACGATAAATTGCTTTATTTATTACCAGGATGGATATGCCCGCCGCGTTGGCGGACATAGGGTCAAACGATGATGCGGCCGTGCGCCATCGCCACCGAACGATCGCACATGTGGTCAATCACGTCCGCATCGTGGCTGACCAGCACCATCGTCAGATCGCCCGCCTGTTTCAGCTCGTTTAGCAGGTTGAGGATCTCCGCCTGCACCGACATGTCCAACGCCGAGGTCGGCTCATCCAGCAACAGCAGCTTCGGCCGCAGCAACAATGCGCGCACGATCGCCACACGCTGACGCTGGCCGCCCGACAGCTGATGCGGGTAGCGCTCCAGCAGGCGCGGATCCAACCCCACCTGGCGAAAGCCCGCGCTGATTTTACGTTCGATGTCGCTTTCCTGCAGCAGTTTGAGCGGCTCCGACAGCGTACGCAAAAGCCGGTGCTTGGGGTGTAGCGAAGCATAGGGATCCTGAAACACCATCTGCACCTCGCGCCGCAGTTCGCCGGTAAACGCCTGGCCCGGCTGCAGGCGCCGCCCCAGCAACTCAAAGCCGCCCTGCCAGCTGCCATTCAGCCCGGCCAGCACCCACAGCAACGAGGACTTGCCGCAGCCGGAAGGCCCCACCAGCCCGAAACACTCGCCCGGCTCGATGCGCAGGTTAACCTCATGCACCACGGTGCGCAGTTCGTAGCCTTGGCGGTGACTGACGCTCAGGTTCTCCAGTGCGATCACGCTCATTTCAACGTCTCCAACAGCGCGCGATCCAGCACCGGCAGCGGTTTGCCGCGCGTCTCGCGGCTCGGCCGGCACGCCCACAGCGTGCGAGTATAAGGATGCGTGGCCTGCGCCAGCTCTGCTGCCGGCAGCTGATCCAACAGCTCGCCTTTGTACATCACCAGCACCCGCTCGCAGTGGTGCGCCACCTGCTGCAAATCGTGGCTGATCAGGATCAGCCCCATATTGCGTTGCGCCACCAGGTTTTCTATCAGCTGCAGCACCTGATCGCGCATCTGGTGATCCAGCGCCGAAGTCGGTTCATCGGCAATCAACAGCTGGGGATCGTTGATCAACGCAATGGCCAGCATCACCCGCTGCCCCATGCCGCCGGAGAGCTGATGCGGATAGCGGCGGCACAGCGCAGCCGGATCGGGCAAGCCCACCGCCGCCAGCATTTCCAGCACTTTTTCACGCCGCTCGGCGCGGCTCAGCTTCGCATGCAGCACCAGCGGCTCCTCCACCTGACGGCCGATCGGCTGATTGGGATTCAGCGCATGCTTTGGATCTTGCATCACCATCGCCACCCGATCACCGCGCAGCCGGCTCCACTGGCGCTCGCTCAGGCGCGTCAAGTCTTCATCGCCCAGCGTCAGGCGCTGCGCCTGCAGCTGCAGCTGCAACGGCGGCGGCAATAGCCCCATCAGCGCACGCGCGGTCAACGATTTGCCGGAGCCGGACTCACCGACCAGCGCCAGCCGCTCCCGTCCCATGCTGAACGAAATATGCTTCACCAGCGCCACCGGCTGTGGCCCCGGCACGCCGATCGCCAACCGTTCGACGGTCAATAAGGTGTTATCAGTGCCCATGACGAGGATCCATTTTGTCGCGCAGGCCATCGCCCAGCAGGTTAAACGCCAGGCTGGCGAACAGGATCGCCCCGCCCGGCGCGGCGGCGACCCACCATTGGTCGAAAATCACTTTACTGCCTTCAGCCACCATCGAGCCCCATTCGGCGGTCGGCGGCGCGACGCCCATGCCGAGGAACCCCAGACCGGCGGCGGACAGGATGATGCCGCCCAGGCTGAGCGCCGCGCGCACCACCGCGCTCGGCAGGCATAAAGGCAAAATATGGCCGACCATCAGCCGCAGCCCGTTGATGCCCTGCATGCGCGCCGCCGCCAGATAATCGCTGCGGCGCAGCGCCAGGGTTTCGGCCCGCGCCTGGCGGGCAAAGGCCGGCCAACTGGTCAATGCCAGCGCCAGCGCGCCGTTCATCAGCCCCGGCCCCATGACCGCCACGAACGCCAGCGCGATCACCAAGCTCGGCAGCGACAGAAAAATGTCGGTCAGGCGCATCAAAATGCGCTCTACCCAGCCGCCGAGGTAACCGGCGCCAATGCCGACCAACAGGCCGATGGGAATGGTCAACACCAGAATCAGCGACACCAGAATCAGCGTCGGCCGCGCGCCGTAAATCACGCGGGAGAGCAAGTCGCGGCCAAAGCCGTCGGTGCCCAGCCAATGTGCGGCGGAAGGCGGCAGTAACCGCAGCTCGATATGCTGCAGATTGGGATCGAAAGGCGCCAGCCACGGGGCCAGCAGCGCGGTGACGATCAGAATCGCCACCAGCGCCGTGCCCAGCGTCAGCGTGGTCAGGCGCCGGCCACGGCGGTAACCGACGGCCGGCTCGCTTTGCGGTTCGTGTTCAGAGAGATATTGGCTCATCGGGTTCGCGGATCCACTAAATAGGTCAAGGCGTCGGCCAGCGCATTCAACAGCACGAAACAGGTGCCGATCAGCAGCGTGGCACCGAGGATCGCCGGCGTATCGGCGGCAAACAGCGCCGAGGTCAGGTAACGCCCGACGCCGGGCCAGGCGAACACCGTTTCGGTCAATACCGCCCCCTCCAGCAGGCTGGCGTAAGAGAGAGACAGTACGGTGATCAGCGTGCCCAGCACGTTGGGAAACACATGGCGCAGCAGAATGCGCAGGCGGCCGGCCCCCTTGGAACGCGCCAGCGTCACGTATTCCTTGTTGCACTCTTCCAGCATCGCCGCCCGCAGCAACCGAGTAATGCCCGCCATCGACAACAGTGCCAACGCCACTACCGGCAACCACAGGTGGCCGATGGCGTTGTAGAACATGTCGCGATCGCCGGACAACCAGCTGTCGATCAACACGAAACCGCTACGCGGCTCCATGCTGTACAGGTAGATGTCGTCCAGCCGCCCCGGCCCCGCCGACCAGTGCAGCGTGGCGTAGAACAGCAGCAGCCCGAGCAGGCTCAGCCAGAAAATCGGCACCGAATAACCAATCAGCGACAGCAGACGCGCCGCGTTATCCAGCCAGCTGCCCGGTTTGAGCACCGCCAGAAACGCCAGCGTAATGCCGCCGAGGGCGCCGAGGATAATGGCGCAGGTGGCCAGCTCCACCGTCGCCGGGAAGGTACGCAGCAGATCGCTCAACACCGGCTGGGCGGTGATGCGCGAAATGCCCAAATCGCCGTGCGCCAGGTGCACCAGATAACGCCAAAACTGCACCGGCAACGGCTGATCCAACCCCAACTCATGCCGCACCTGTGCGTAGGTGGCTTCGCTGGCATGATCGCCCGCCACCTGCAGCGCCGGATCGATCGGCGCCAGGTGCGACAGCATGAAGGTGAACAGCAGAAGGCCAAGCAACGTCAGCGCCAGCGACAGCGCGCCGCCGAGCAGCCGCCCGCCCCAGCGCCAATACCGCCGGGCCGCCCCGGCGGAGGCGGACAGTTCAGCGGCCATTACTTGCTGACCTTGCTGTAGAACACCATGTCAGGGTTGATGCCCTGCACATAGCCCTTGAGGTTGTCGCGCACCGCAATCAGGCTGCGCGCCTGCAGGCCGATGACGAACGGCGAGCTTTGCTGCACCTGTTTTTGCAGTTGCTGGTAGTCGGCTACCCGTTTGGCGGTGTCGTTTTCCGCGGTGGCGGCCAGCGTCAGCTTGCTCAGCGCCGGGATCTGCCAGTTGGCGCGCCAGGCCAGCGTCTTGCTGCCGTCTTCCGGGTTGTAGGCGAAGGCTGCGGCGTTGGTGTTAGGGTCGAAATAATCCGGCCCCCAGGAAGTCAGCGTCGCATCGTAGTTAAGCGCTTTCACCTTGGTAGAGACCTGCGAACTGATGCCCGGCACCAGTTCCACCTTCACGCCGCCCTGGGCAAAGCTGGCCTGCAGCGCTTGAGCGATATCCAGGTACGGCGGCTGGTTGTTGACGTCCAGACGGAAACTGACGTTGCTGAGCCCCGCTTTGGCCAGTATCTCTTTGGCTTTTTGCGGATTGAAGCTGTATGGCTGATCCTTGAGCGCCCCCAGATAACCGTCCGGCAGGAATGCCTGATGGCTCTGGAACTGCCCTTTCAGCAGATCGTCGGCGATGCCTTGGTAATCGAATAGCCAGCGCGCCGCCTCCCAGAACGCCGGATTGCCGAGCGCCGGCGACGCCTTGGCGTTGAACTGCAGGAAATAAAGCGAGGCGTAAGGAATGGCCAAGGGTTTGACGCCCGGCTTGCCCTTCAGGGCCGCCATCTGGTCTGCCCCCAGGTTGCGTGCGATATCGGCATCGCCCTGCTCGATCAGCAAACGGCGCGCGGCCGGATCGGGCACGTTTTTGATCAGGATGGTTTTCAGCGTCGGCGCCCCTTCCGGCGAGCCTGGGTTGGCGTCCAGCACTACCACCTCGTGCGGCACATAGGTGCGGATTTTGTAAGGGCCGCTGCCGGCGGAGTGGCTGTTCAACCATTGGTGCCCCAGATCGTCGCCCTGCTGGTGCGCCAGCGCCTCTTTGGCGTCGACGATCGACGATACCGGCGCCGACAGCAGGCTGAGCACGAAGGCCGGGCTGACGTTTTCACTCCAGCTGATTTTTACCTGGTGGTCATCCACCTTGCTCAGGTGTTGCTCCACGTTCTTCGCGTTCCAGCCCAGCTGCGTCAGGATAAACGACGGCTCCAGATTGAGTTTTACCACCCGTGAAAGCGAGAAGATCACGTCTTCCGGCCGCAGCGGATTGCCGCTGGCGAACCTGGCGTCCGGGCGCAGGCTGAAAGTCAGGCTGCGATTGTCGGCGCCGGCCTGCCAGCTGCTGGCCAGGGTTGGCTTGAGATCGATAGGGTTGTGCGGATCGGACTGGATCAGACGCTGATACAGGCTGTTGAACGACTGCACCGTGGTTAACTCAAATCCCTGGGCCGGGTCAAAGCTGACCACGTCATCGATAGACTGCGCGATCACCAGCGTGTTGGCCGGCGTCGCCGCCTGCGCGTTAACGCTGGCCGCCACGGCTAAAAACAGCAAAGAAGGAACGAGCGCTTTCATCTGAAACTCTCCAAGCGGATGGAATTTATAATAATTTCGCGAGTGTATGCGAGCACGATCGGCAGCTGAAGGTACTTAAATCACTATAGATATTCTTTTTATGTATATAGATGGGATTTTGATTATTAGGGGAGCGATGCGGAATGCGCGGCAGGGGTTGCCTGCCGCTTATCGATTAAATCTGGTAGTCAATCACCGCATCCAGCTGCGACGAGAAAACCTTGTCCTTGATTTCGGTCAGCGACAGCGTCGGGTTGCACAGTTGGATAAAGCGCCAGGCATAGTTGCGCTGCAGCTGGCTGCGCTTGAGGCCCAGCCATACCGTATTGGGTTCAAACAGGTGCTCGGCGTTGAGGCTCACCAACCCGCGATCGCGCTCTTTTTCATACGACATGTCCGCCAGCACGCCCACGCCCAATCCCAGTTCGACGTAGGTTTTAATTACGTCGGAATCCTGCGCGCTGAGCGCGATGTCCGGCGTCAGGCCCGCCGCTTTGAACGCCGCATCCAGCTTCGCGCGCCCGGTAATGCCCTGGCGGTAAGTGATCAGCGGCAAGGTGCTGAGCATCTCCAGCGTCACCTGCGGCTGGCGCGTCAATTCGTGCCCTTCCGGCACCAAAATGGTGTGATGCCAGCGGTAGTACGGGAACGCCGCCAGCGACTCGTCGCTCATCAGCCGCTCGCTGGCGATGCCGATATCGGCTTCGCCGGCGGCCAGCATCGAGACGATCTCTTCGGGGCTGCCCTGATTGAGCACCACCCGCACCCGTGGATAAAGCGCGCGAAACTCTTTGATCACCCCCGGCAGGCTGTAGCGCGCCTGGGTGTGCGTCGTCGCGATATGCAGCTGCCCCGAATCGTTGCTGCTGAAGACGTCCGCCAGGCGACGGATGTTGTTGGCGTCGTTGAGAATGCGTTCCGCCACCACCAGCAGCTCTTTGCCGGGCTCGGTCATGCCCAACAGCCGTTTGCCGCGGCGAATGAATATTTCAATGCCCAGCTCTTCTTCCAGCTCGCGAATATGCCGGCTGACGCCGGACTGCGAAGTAAATAAGGTATTGGCGACCTCGGTCAGGTTGTAGTTGCAGCGCGCCGATTCGCGAATAATTTTTAATTGTTGAAAGTTCATCCCCGTCTCCCTGTTTCTTGCGGTAGCGTCTGCCATATTGATACGGAGTCCTGCGGGGCTGAACAAATAAGAAATAGCCTTTAGTTATGCAATTTAATACTAAGTGAATTATTTATCGTGACTCTCGGGGTGTGAAGACGGAGGAAAATGATGAATGGCTTTAAAAATAACGAGATAAATAACCACACAAAGTGACTGGCTTAAATAATCATGCAGAATAAAGTTATTAAATAGAGGTATTAGATATATGAAAAAGGGCTCCGCATGAACTGACCCCCAGAAGTTGGACGATGTAAATTCAGGCGGCCTTCATGGCCTGGGTTCGATACTCTACCGGACTCAGGCCTTTTAGTTTCTCTCTGAGGCGGCTGTGGTTATAGTAATCAATGTAGTTCTCTATT